>CAYXVC010000121.1:0-6280 GCA_964468225.1 uncultured Gammaproteobacteria bacterium | reverse complement strand
ACTACTACGACCTTTAGCGCTAACAACACCAACGGTTAATGTATAATCCAGACCAAAAGGATTGCCGATTGCGATCACCCATTCTCCAACTTCCAGACTAGTGGAATCACCTAATTGTAGCGCTGGAGCAGTGTCTGTATTAATTTCCAGAACGGCCACATCGGACTTCGGGTCTGTGCCTTTAACCTTGGCGATATATTCTTCACCGTTTTTAAACTTAACGGTAATTTTATCCGCATGATCGACTACATGATTATTTGTCATGATATATGTTTTATCAGACAATAAACCATCATCCACCTCAAAGACAAAGCCTGAGCCTTGCCCCATTATTTTTCGTTGTGGTTGAGCGCCTTGATGGCCCGGTGTTTGAGGTATTCCTCTGAATTGATCACCAAAAAAACGTTTGAGTAAATCATCATTAAAAGGACCACCTTGTCCAAAGGGTGAGGAAAACTGCTGTGTTGATGGTTGTGATCGTGAGCTTTCAACTTGAATAAAGACAACAGAAGGTGATACTTTTCGGGCGACAGCTGCAAATGCCTTACTGGTATTGCGCAGGCTTTCGATGCCATCATCTTTTGCATAAGTCGGTAAAGCAACGATCCAAAGTAGCAGTAATAGTCGTGTTAAAATTTTATTGTTCATCTGTAAAATTCTCCTTATGGGTAAGCCTTGACTGAATATTGACAGGAAAAGTTCCTAAGGAACGTGCACGGAATAACTTGAACAATGATGGCGCAGGAGCAAAAAGACCTGCCAGAGTGTTCAAGTTATTCCATGCCGTTCCTAAGCGATACTGATCCCGATACTGTATGCACTCGTCAATTCAGGATGCCTTTGGAAGAATGATTGTTAATACACCATTCTTGTAATTGGTTGTCATCGCCGAGTGTTTTACAGGACCAGGCAGCGTTATAGAGCGCTGATATGTTCCACTAAAACGTTCTTGTCGACGGTATTGATTTTTTTCTTCTCCATCATCTTGTTCTTTTGTTTGTTCTGTTTTGATCGAAATGAATAATGTCTGGTTTTCAATTTTTACATCAAGGGAAGAAGGTTCCCCGCCAGGGATGTCTAATAAAGCAATATAGCGGTCAGACTCTTCTTTTAAATCAAAACGTGGCATTTTTGTAAGCGCTTTGTTTGAGTTTAAATGAAACCTGGAAAATGAATTCCCAAACAGCTGCTCCACTTCATTTTGCATTCTTTGCATTTCCTGGTAAGGATTCCATGTATCATTTTTCAAAAAATTCTCATCGAGGATCATACCGGGGAGTTGAAACGGTTGAACTGACTGATTGCTTGCTATTTGGTCGACCTGGTTTTTTAATTGAAAAAACAGGTATAATTGAATAGCAAGCGCAATACATAGAATAACGGCTATTGCTGTAATAATTGATTTTTGCATGATGCACCTCGTTATCAGTTTTTAACGACTCTTTTTTAGGAAATTATATTCTTGCGCTATTTAGTAATTAAAACCTATTATGTAAGAAATCGAGAGCGAAGTGGATACCCCTTTTTATTAATGGATAATAATTTAATCATTGCCTCTTTTAATATCAAACAGATTTAACTTTTTCTATCTTTCTAACTCTTAGTCCAAGTAACAATAGAAACCATCCATTAAACAACATTTCAAGAGCAATTAACATGCCGATTAGCCATAGAGCTGATTCAGGTAGCGTGGCTATAATAAACCCTGTAAAAATTAGGTTTAGTAACCCAGAAAAGGCAGGCAGCAACCATTTCCAGTCTTGCTTTTTGCAATAAAAGGCGTACCAGATTTTAGTGATACCCATCAAAGCAAACATAAAAGCCAATAGAATCGTTAAAGCCAGCGAAGTCGTTAATGGGTCAAAAAATATGATCACCCCAGCAATAATATATAACAGGGCAATTAAAATATGTTGAAGTTTCCCACCCCAGTCTTTTTCCTTGGCCTGTATTGTATGGATGATTTGTAATATACCACCTACAAATATAAAACTACCAAGCATGAATATGCTGGTTAAAGTAAGCAAGCCGCTAGCATACAGTCCAAAAGTGCCAGCAATAATCATGAAGATGCCTAGGAAAAACATCCATTTCCAGTGTATGGGTAACTCTTGTAAAACTAAACAGGATGTACTATATGGTTCATTTGGTGTTGTAATATCATTCATTGTCTTTTCCTGTAAATGTGTGATGGAAGGGGGCACACTTATTAGAGATACCCCCTCCCAGCTTCAAACTATATTAGTCTGCAACTTTTTCTTTGCCAATCAGACTTTTAACGGAAGCTTTCACTTTGTCATACATTTTTTCGACGACATTTTTGCCATCAATTTCTTTTTTAACTGATTTGATTTGAGCCTTCAACGCTTCATACGCTTTAGATTCTTTATCGGTATAACCAAGTAAAGTCGCTACTTCCAGCTGTTCATGGGCAGCATCCAACAGCTCATGGGCTTTGGCTTTGTCTTTCATTTTATCCAGTTCAGATGCTTCTTTTAGCAAGCTTTCTGTACGAATAATTGCTAACGGCACAATGGCTTGTTTAACCACAATGGTTGAAAGTGTGGTGGCTAAAGTAGTAACTGCATCGTCTTTTTTACCGGCTACAAGATATTTAGTCGCTAGTTTAATCGCATCAGGATAAGTCCCCATGGGTACATACGCATTGGCGATCACCATTTCATCTTTCATTGGTGCCAATAATGCTCGCGCTGCCTGAACCTTATGGTCTTTTAATAAATCAATGACCACATCAGTCTCTGCTTTTATCAACTCAGGCGTTGTGATTAATGCCGTAATAGAGACATCTCCATCAATAGGCACCAGATTAAGACTTGAATCAGCCGCTAAAGCAATGTCAAACTTGCCTGTTGCTTCTTGTAATGCACTGATGGCTTCTTTTTCCTTTCCTTCCTGGGTTAGTAATTTTATTGCTTCCAATACTTTTTTATAACCATCCAGTACACCTTGATCCACTGTTTCCAGCAAGGCATTTTGTTCTTTTTCCAACGCCTTGACGGCAGTATCTGATATTGCTGTTTGCTCTGAGCTCATCAGGTTTTTGCCTTTTTCCGTTGTGGTGTTGGCTGCCTGAGCATAAGGGGCAATCATTAATATTCCGATTAGTAGATTCTTGAGTAATTGTTTTGTATTCATATTTGTTCTCCAATTGATTAAAAACACATTTGTTAAAATCCTTGCCAACAATTAGGTTGGCTGAGCGATTGCTATTACGAATAAAATCGACTTGTTTTATTTTTGATCATCCACCTCCTCAAATTCAGCATCTAAAACATCATCGTTACTTGATGAACCTTCACTACTTGTATCCTGTTTCGAAGAAGACTCTGTGACTGCCTTCATCATTGTGGTTGAAGCCTCTTGCAAGTCTGCATGACAACGTTCAATCTCTACTTTGTCATCACCTTTTATCGCAGTTTGTAGTGCTTCAATCGTTGATTCCATAGCTTTCTTGTCTGTATCGGGCACTTTGTCAGCAGAGTTTTTTAATGACACCTCGGTCATGTGAATTAATTGATCGGCCATATTGCGAGCTTGTACCAGCTCATGCATACGGCGATCATCTTCTGCGTGTTCCTCGGCATCTTTCACCATGCGTTGAATCTCATCCTCAGATAAACCACTTGATGCTTTGATAACAATGGATTGGGATTTCCCCGTCACTTTATCTTTAGCCGAAACATTTAAAATGCCATTAGCATCAATATCCAGCGCGACTTCAATTTGTGCTGTGCCGCGTGGCGCAGGTGGAATATCGGTGAGATTAAATCGACCTAACGATTTATTGTCTGCCGCCATTTCGCGTTCGCCTTGTAATACATGCACAGTCACTTCAGACTGGTTGTCTTCTGCCGTGGAGAACATTTCCGATGCCTTGGCAGGTATCGTGGTATTTTTCTCAATCAATTTGGTCATGACACCACCCAGCGTTTCGATACCCAATGACAGGGGTGTTACATCCAGTAACAGCACATCATTGACATCGCCAGTAAGCACAGCGGCCTGGATTGCTGCACCCACTGCAACGGCTTCGTCAGGGTTGACATCTTTACGCGGTTCCTTGCCAAAAAACTGCTTAATGGTCTCCACGACTTTAGGCATACGGGTTTGTCCGCCAACCAAAATGACGTCGCTGATATCGCTGTTTGTCACGCCAGCATCCTTTAATGCCTGTTCACAGGGTTTTAAGGTGCTGTCAATCAAATCAGCAACTAATGACTCCAATTTAGCGCGTGTTATCTTGATGTTCAGATGCTTTGGGCCTGAGCTATCAGCAGTGACATACGGCAAATTAATGTCGGTTTGTTGAGTTGATGACAATTCAATTTTTGCTTTTTCAGCAGCTTCCTTTAATCGCTGTAGTGCCAGCGGATCATTATTTAGATCAACGCCACTGTCTTTTTTAAATTCATCGACTAAATAATCCATCAGCCGCATATCAAAATCTTCGCCACCTAAAAAGGTGTCCCCGTTGGTCGCCAATACTTCAAACTGCTTTTCGCCGTCCACTTCGGCTATCTCGATAATGGAAACATCAAAGGTGCCACCACCCAGGTCATACACCACAATCTTTTGGTCATCCTTGTCACTTTTATCGATTCCATAAGCTAACGCAGCAGCAGTCGGCTCATTAATGATGCGTTTCACATCCAGTCCGGCAATGCGTCCTGCATCTTTGGTTGCCTGTCTTTGTGAATCATTAAAGTAAGCAGGCACAGTAATGACAGCCTCTTTAATTTCTTCACCTAAATATGCCTCGGTATCACTTTTCAATTTTCTTAATATTTGCGCCGAGACTTCCTGGGGGGAGAGCTTCTTGCCATTCGCTTCCACCCAGGCATCGCCATTAGCGGCCTTGATGATTTTATAAGGCACTAATTGAATGTCTTTTTGTACAGCTTCTTCCTCATAGCTGCGTCCGATTAATCGCTTGATTGCAAACAAGGTGTTTTCAGGGTTGGTTACTGCCTGGCGCTTGGCTGGCTGTCCGACTAACACCTCGTTTTTCGCATAGGCAACAATAGAAGGTGTCGTACGACTGCCTTCTGCATTTTCAAGAACCTGTGCTGAACTGCCCTCCATAATGGCAACACATGAATTGGTTGTACCTAAATCGATACCGATTACTTTGCTCATCACTCATCTCCTGTTTAGTGGCGAGAATTTGAACATCCTCACTCATTTACTTAACTGTATTTCTGTATTAAAAGCAGTCCAATTTGATGGGTGCCTTCGATGGGTTTGTAGTTTAGAAAAAAACTGAGCAGAGTTATGTCATGCAAGTGACAGTTTGAGGTTGTTTTTGAGTTGATCGCATAGCGATATGGATTAACAAGAAATTTTATGATGGCGTGAAAGAGCAGTGTGTCTTTCCGATCGAATGAAGTTTTTTTGGATTCAAAGAGAGGCCAAAGGCTTATCAGCTGGTGAAAAATGCGAGATAGAAACGAATGATTTTTCAGGTCTAGCGCATAGTGTTACGGATTTGGGTGCCAATTATTAAGCATTTTCAGTATCTTAGCTTAAGGATAATTTAACGATACGTTGTTTAGGCAATGATTCAAAGTCGTAATCAATCAACCTGTCAGAGCGCAAACTCGGGAAATATATCGACGCATAGAGCGCATTTTTTAGATGCTTCTATTCTCGGGCAGCCTCCCGGTGTGTGTTGCAATAGTTCGCTGTCTGAGCTGATTTTTTACCATTACGTGGTTTTTGGTGTACACTTAATTTTCAAATTCCACATCGTTACTTGTTTGCAACTGATTGATAAAACAGGAAATATTAATGATAAATAAACCTTGCTTGTTACTGGTGGGTGAGAGCTTCGGGCTAGTGCTGTCGTTTATTTCAAGGGAGCCAAATAACTCAACATGTCAGATTTAAGTGTCGAACTTCAGCAGCATATTAAAGATGCAGTGCTTAGAGAAACTCCGATAAATATTGTCGGCGGTAATACCAAACATTTTTATGGGCGTGAACCACAAGGTGAAGTGCTTAATGTGGCTGGTAATACAGGTATCGTGAATTATGAGCCGACTGAGCTTGTCATTACTGTGCGTAACGGCACAGCGTTGTCTCAAATTGAAGCTGTTTTAGCAGAGCAGGGACAGATGCTCGGTTTTGAGCCTCCATATTTTGGGGGGGAAGCCACCATCGGTGGTGTCATCGCTAGTGGTTTGTCTGGGTCACGCAGACCGTTTAGTGGGGCGGTGCGCGACCATGTGTTGGGTTGTAAAATCATCAATGGCTATGCTGA
>CAYXVC010000120.1:0-6294 GCA_964468225.1 uncultured Gammaproteobacteria bacterium | reverse complement strand
TCTCGAAGTGTGTTTTGACAGCTTCTGGTTCCATGCCGATGATGGAACGAATAATAAAATCCAGTGGCAAGGCATTTTCGTAAAAATCCACCAGCACATCCAGCCTTATATCCGGGTTCTGGGTCAATACCAGGGAAGTAAGTTTCTCAAGCTCATTTTCTGTAACGGGTTTGCCACGGCGGATCTTTTGCAAAGTAGGATCCTTATCAAATAGTTTGCTAAGCACTTCTATAACTTGCTTCTGGTAGACTTTCATATCTACAGACAGAATTGACGATGAGCGCGTGCCGGATTCGATCTTGCTTACGTCCTCGGTAATATCGACCACCTTTGTTGTAGCGGCTGTGATACCACCTTTCTGACGATGATGGATGATAGTGCGTAACTCCTTACGCACAGTTTCCAGCTCCTGCACAGTAATATTCTCCCAGAAGCTGCTGGAACGTACCTGTTTGATCACTTCGGCTTTTTCGCGTACCGGGTTAAGGATCATTGAGAGATTGTTTACCTTATCTAAGAATGTAATCTTAAAGTCTTCAAAACGACCTGAGCCTTGCAGCAGGTCTGCCTGCATGCGCGAAATCAGCAAATCGAGATCGTAGGCATCGGTAAAACCACGGATGTTGCGCCATTGCATGAGGGGCGCGATATCTGTTCGTAGTGAGGCGACAGTGACTGGCTCCCATTGTTCCAGTACCTGTTTCTGTGCTAATTGACGCTTCTGCCGCCATTTTTCACGTACCGCGATGCTCTCTTCCGGCAGTGCATTGATATCGGCTTCTATTAGTGCAGCTACTTCTTTGAAGAAATCAGGCTCGGCCGCCTGCAGGGTGATTTCGGCCAGGTCAATGCGGGCATCAAAGACCGACTGCATAAGAGATTTTGACTGGGTTGGTTCAATAGCATTGTACTGAAAATCAAAATAATCAAAATTGCCCCAGTGATCGAAAATGTAGAAGCTTTGTTTGTCCTTACCAGGGCCAAACAGATCCTTGCACAGCCGGGTTCCACGGCCAATCATCTGCCAGAATTTAACCTTTGAGAATACCGGCTTGGCAAATACCAGGTTGACCACTTCTGGAACATCGATGCCTGTGTCGAGCATGTCTACCGATATAGCAATAGTAAGTTCGTTATCTGCTTGTTTGAAATCATCTATGAGCTGTTCAGCTCGCGGATCGTAATTATCGATGATCTGGCAGAACTTGCCACCATACTGGGGATACATTTCATCGAAGACTTTGCTGAGCTGCACCGCATGTACATGATTACGAGCAAAAATGATAGTTTTTCCAATTTCCTGACCACCCGCGTTGCGGATACCGTTTTCCATCAGATTGCGGATGATGTGGCGGCCTGTGTCTTTGTTGTAGATATTTTTATCGACATCCTTGGCCTCATAATTAAAGGCATCCGGATCTTCGCCATTTTCTTCCAGTTGTTGGCGTTGTACATCACTAAGCAGGTTGTACTTGATACCACTGCGCAGGAAATCTGTTGAAAATGTTCTGACCTCAAATGGCACAAGATGATTTTCTTCAACCGCACTCTCAAAGGAGTAATATGCAGTGGGTAGTTGATTCTCGCAATTAAACAGTTGATAGGTATTGCGGCTAACAAACTCTACCGGTGTGGCAGTAAGACCGATCTGCAGGCAGTCGAAATACTGAAACAGATCACCGTATACGTTATAGATACTACGATGGGATTCATCTGCAATAATCAGATCGAAAAACCCCGTATCAAATGACTGGAAAATCTTCGTCATGGCAGGGTAAGTTGCCATATAGATGCGTTTATCTCGATCATTTGCAGTGCGCGCATTCACGACTACCAGGGGTTCATTGAGAAAATCGTTATAGGCATTCTTTGCCTGCTTGCGTAGTTCTCGGCGGTCACAGAGAAACAGTACGCGTTTGACCCAGCCAGCTCTGATAAGGAGTTCAGTTAGCGAGATGGCAACACGAGTTTTACCTGTGCCAGTAGCTTGCACAATAAGTGCTTTGCGTCGCTGAGAACTAAAACGCTCAGCAACCTCTTTGATGGCCTGAATTTGATACATGCGACCAGCAATCTCACCATTGGGTGCAAGCGTTGAAAGATCCTTGCGAGCATTACGCTGGAACAGCAGGTATTGCAGGCTGTCTTTTGAATAAAAACCATATAGCTTTCTGGGTGGATAGTTCTGGCCATCATCCCAGATCCATATGTCAAAGCCATTGGTGTAGAAAATAATCGGACGCTGGCCTGTCATCTTTTCCAGACCATCAGCATACAACCTGGCCTGGGTACGCCCTTTCTCAGCATCAACAGCGGTCTTCTTTGCTTCAACAACGGCTAGTGGTTTACCGTTGTCATCCCACAGGACGTAATCAATAGCCCCCATACCCGTTTGCGTTGGCTGGTGTTCAACAGGGACTTCCTGACCAACCTCTTCAGTATTCGCTCCATCAGAACCCACATCCCAACCCACTGCTACAAGCTGGCTATCAATCAGGCGGTCACGGGTTTCAGCTTCGCTGAACTGGAGGACATCTGCGGCATGGTGTGCGGTGGCAGTTGCAGTGCTGATGTCCGCAAGCTGCTGTTCGGCAGCTTGAGCCTGTTCGCGTGCAGATTGCAATTCTTTTAGCAAAGCATCGAGCTGTACTTCCTGAGCAGCCAGTTTTTCGAGAACAGCCTTTTTCTCTTTTTTAAGTTTCGTCCTGGTTTCACCGGCAGCACCACCAACGGGAGGTTCGTTGTATACAGGACAGGCAGATGCTTCACCGTTGTTGTAGGCAATATGAAACCAGCGACCAAGGTTATAGGCTTCTTTCAATAACCAGAGGCCAGTTTGTTGTGAGATCTTTTCACCATGGGCAGCTTTGTTGCCATGCATACGCACGACGTGCAGTTTGTCGAGTACGACCTTGGGTACAACCTCACGGAAGGTATCGTTATTTAGTAAATCGATGAGATTGGGTTGCGTTGGCCTGGGAAGTCCCAGCTGTTGGTAGATGGCATCGACCATATGCTCAACAAAAGTGCGCAACTTAACCAGCGCACTTTGCGGATCACTATGCACATACTGCTCGGCAAATCCGCCGAGTGCAGCCAGGTCTTGCCAGTGCTCGTGCAAGTAGTCGAAGTTAATCGATTTCATCTTCAATCGTTCCATGCAGCGGGTAGAGCAAGGGTCGTGCCATCATGTATCTATCCCGTATTTTGTTAGCCAATTTTTCAAAGTTTGATAACTGTTTAAGCCAAGCAGACTTGAAGTTTTGCTTTTATTGCCACCGGTGTGTTTTAAAGCCCGAGTAATGTAATGTTGTGCCACTTCAGCCATAAGCGATTGTAAATCAATACCTTCCTCTATGCCTCGGTTGAGGATACCGTCATTATCTTTATTCTTGTTGGGCACTTCCAGCAAGGCATCCTGGACATCTGTTTTACTGATGGTTGAACCATCGGACCATACTGTGGCCCGTGTCAGGGTATTCTGCAGCTCACGGATATTGCCCGGCCATGAGTGCTTTAGCAGAATATTTCTTCCCCCAGCAGAAACTTTCTTCTCAACCCAGTCCGGCTCCGATGCGCTCTTATTGTTGATGTCTTGAAGCAGGTGATCAATAAGCAAACCAAGATCCCCTGTGCGTGACCTCAGTGGGGGGAGCTTTATCACCGCGACGGCAAGACGGTAGAACAGATCTTCACGGAAGCACCCTTCAGCAACTTCCTGGGCCAGGTTTCGATTGGTTGCAGCAATTATCCGGAAATCGGTGGGTATTTCCTTGTTTTCACCAATGGGTTTGACCTTTTTCTCCTGGATTACACGTAGCAGTTTCACTTGCATTTCAAGTGGCAACTCACCAATCTCATCGAGAAAGATAGTACCGCCATCTGCTGCCTGAAATGCCCCAATGCGTTCCGCTGTGGCACCTGAAAAGGATCCCTTTTTATGGCCAAACAGCTCTGATTCGATGAGCTCCGTAGGAATAGCGCCACAGTTCACGATGATGAAGGGTTTATCGTTCCGCAGGCTCGCAAAATGGATAGCACTGGCCATCATTTCCTTACCCGTACCACTTTCGCCTTCTATGAGAATCGAAACGGATCGTGGAGCAACCTTCTGCGCCTTAGCAATGACCCGTTTCATTTCTGGACTGCGGTGAATAATGGCATTAAAGGCAGGTGCTATCTCTGGTATGCCAGCTGCCAGCCTGGAGAGTTCACCATCGGGTCGTTTCAGAAGTTCAGGGATAAATTCAGCTGAGATGTCGAAGGGGATGGTGGCTGTTTTTACACCATGTTCCTTAGATGACTCCAACAATTCAGCGGCATATCGGGTTTTAGCTACGATGATCCAGACAGCAGCCATGGCCGGTGTACCCGGACTCAGGTGGTAGGTTAGTCGGGTGTTATCACCATGATCTTTTAATACTGCACTGACCCGCTGGGTAACCACTTCGTAGATTTCACCAAAATTGGTTGGACTGCTGAGATCAGCAAGGTGCAACTCAATTGATGCCTTGGTATGTCCTTCCAGCCATTTGATAAATGCGGCAGTTTTTGGTTTGGGTGAATTGCTGAGCAACACGACCAAATCGTATTCACGCTGGCTCACTGCCTGGGCTACTGGACCGATGCCATCCTCTTCACCCTTGCTGGCTCGAAGGTCAGTCAGGCCAACCCAGCTAATGAGAACCCGCTTATAGTTTGTTCTTGTATTCACACCAGCAATATATAAGAAATATTATAATTATGTAAGAAATATTTTTATCAGGGGAAATGAATGTAATGGTCTTTAGGTGTCATTTGGTGACATAACTTATTGTATTAATTGTTAAAAATAATTTTCTTAACCACTCCAGAAATTGTTGGCACACACTCTGCAAAAGGGTGAGTAGAAACATTCTGGAGAGACACATGGAAACTATAACAAACACATTGCGTTCACTCACTATCGGCGAGGTGAAAAGCCATCAGAACCTGAGCGTGGTTCCTCTGTTAACAGCTGGCTGCAACAAGCCTGACTACAAAACGCTAGATGAAGCTCTGTCCGATGGCAGCGCATGCGTCAGGGAGGTCTCGGAAACCGGTAACGTGCCTAACCTTCAGTTTGAAAACAAAGGTGATACCGCAGTACTTCTGTTAGATGGCGAAGAACTGGTAGGAGCCAAGCAAAATCGCATCCTTAATCTCACCATTTTAGTGCCCGCCAAAACTATGATCACTATACCAGTAAGTTGTGTAGAGGCTGGCCGTTGGGCACATGCCTCCCGCGAATTTCATTCAGAAGAACGTGCTTACTTTGCTGCGGGTCGTGCGCGTAAGGCGGCACATGTAACGGATTCACTGCGTAATAGTGGTACACGACACTCACGACAGGGTGAGGTCTGGAATGACATTGCCATGAAGTGCAACCGACTGGATAGCGCTTCCGATACGGATGCAATGGCTTCCATGTACGTCGATCATGCAGCTGAACTCAAGAAATTTAGCGATGCGCTCCAGCCTGAAGAAAACCAATGTGGGGCAGTCTTCCTCATTAATGGCGTAATCCGAGGACTTGATTTGTTTGATTACGCGCAAACATTCGCGTTCTTGAATGGAAAGTTGGTGCGCAGTTATGCATTGGATGCCATTGATGAAATGGCAGCAAATATTTCTGATGCTAAGCCATCTATGGTTAATAAGTTTTTTGATTCCATCAGCAATGCCAAAGCCAGAGTGTTTACTGCGGTTGGTGAAGGCAATGATGTGCGGCTGACAGGAGACAGGTTAAGTGGTGGTGCATTACTTGCCCGGGACCGAGTCATTCATCTGTGTGCTTTCAGATTAAATGCAAGACGTCATGATAATGATGATGTTTATGGCTCCGAACTCAGCCGATCTTCATTACGCAGAAGACACTATCGGCACCATTAATCCATAACCAATCAGGAATCATCAACATGAACAAATCAGCACAGGTTAATGCAATTTATCACGAGTTACGTGAAGCGATGGGTGAGCGTGCGACACAAAAGGAAGTGTTGCAATGTGCATATTCTCTGGTTGAGCTGTTTTCGACTGATAACGCAGGGCCACGGTGCGAACTGCGTACTGGAGGTGTGCCATTTGAGAACTGGTCCCTGGATGCAGCCTTCGCTGATGGAGGATGGCGCATCTTCTGGTACGAAATGCATCGAGGCATGGAGATGGATAGTGATGATTGGGAGGGCATGCCGCCCAATTTACTTGATAGAGAATTAAACCTGGAGGGGCTGACATGGCGAATGTGAAATATGGGCTAGTTATGGCGGCAAAAGA
>CAYXVC010000119.1:0-6431 GCA_964468225.1 uncultured Gammaproteobacteria bacterium | reverse complement strand
GTGTCTAAGGAAAAATTCGAACGCACGAAGCCGCATGTAAACGTAGGAACGATTGGTCACGTAGATCACGGTAAGACGACGTTGACAGCGGCATTAACAAAAGTATTGGCAGAGGAGCATGGTGGTGAGTTTAAAGCCTACGACCAGATAGACAATGCCCCGGAAGAGCGCGCCCGTGGAATCACGATAGCGACAGCTCACGTAGAGTATGAGTCTGCAGTGCGTCACTACGCACACGTAGACTGCCCTGGTCATGCGGATTATGTAAAAAACATGATCACCGGAGCCGCGCAGATGGACGGAGCCATATTGGTTTGTTCAGCCGCCGATGGCCCCATGCCACAAACCCGTGAACATATTTTATTGTCACGTCAGGTCGGAGTTCCACATATCGTCGTATTTCTGAATAAAGCAGATATGGTAGACGATGAAGAGCTGCTCGAGCTGGTAGAGATGGAAGTGCGAGAACTACTGGACAGCTATGACTTTCCAGGTGATGATACCCCAGTGATTATCGGTTCAGCACTGAAAGCGATAGAAGGCGACACAAGTGATATCGGTGTCCCAGCCATAATGAAACTGGTTGAAGCCATGGACAGCTACTTCCCAGAGCCAGAGCGCGCCATAGACGGCGACTTCCTGATGCCAGTAGAAGACGTATTCTCGATCTCAGGCCGAGGAACCGTCGTGACCGGAAGAATCGAACGCGGAATCGTCAAAGTAGGCGAAGAGATCGCGATTGTAGGTATTAAAGATACCGTCAAAACGATCTGTACCGGCGTAGAGATGTTCCGCAAACTGCTTGACGAAGGTCGAGCGGGTGATAACGTAGGAGTATTGCTACGTGGAACCAAGCGTGAAGAGGTAGAGCGAGGCCAAGTATTGGCCAAGCCGGAATCAATTACGCCGCATACCAAGTTCGAAGCAGAAGTATATGTCTTATCGAAAGACGAAGGCGGACGTCACACCCCATTTTTTAATGGCTATCGTCCACAGTTCTATTTTCGAACAACAGACGTTACAGGTGCTTGTGATTTGCCAGAAGGAGTTGAAATGGTGATGCCGGGTGATAACGTACAGATGACGGTAAGCCTGATTGCGCCGATTGCAATGGAAGATGGTTTGCGATTTGCAATTCGAGAAGGTGGCCGTACCGTGGGTGCGGGCGTTGTTGCAAAAATTATTGAGTAATTTTTACTTGGTAATATGATAGTGGGCGAGTTTTTATAGTGTTCGTCTATTTTTTTAGGCCAGTAGCTCAATTGGCAGAGCAGCGGTCTCCAAAACCGCAGGTTGGGGGTTCGATTCCCTCCTGGCCTGCCATTTTTATTTCTATGGAAATTAGTAGACGATTATAGATGGCAGACAAGATTAAAATATTCATTGCTGTATTAATACTTTTCAGTGGTGTGGGTCTCTTTTATTATTTTGCTGATCAATCACTGTTGCTTCGTGTGATAGGTTTGCTTGTAATGATTGGTGTGGCTTTTTTAGTGTTTTTTCAATCAAACCTTGGGCGCATGGCTTGGGGGTTTATTGGGGATGCTAAAATGGAAGCTGCCAAGGTTGTATGGCCGAGTATGAAAGAGACTAGGCAGACAACATTGATTGTTATGATAATGGTGATTTTGGTCGGGTTGATGCTGTGGGCGTTTGACTCATTTTTACTGTGGGCGGTTAAGCAGTTAACCGGTCAAGGGGGGTAGGTTATGTCTTTGCGCTGGTATGTGATCCATGCTTATTCCGGCTATGAAAAGCATGTTGTGCGTTCGCTTAAAGAGCGCTTGGAGCTGAGTAACCTGGAGTCAAGTTTTGGCGAAATTCTTGTTCCTACGGAAGAAGTTGTTGAGATGCGCTCTGGCCAAAAACGCAAGAGTGAGCGAAAATTTTTCCCTGGCTACGTGCTGGTTCAGATGGAAATGAATGATGATACATGGCATTTGGTGCGAGATATTCCTCGTGTCATGGGGTTTGTTGGTGGCACCGGGGATCGGCCAGCTCCTATTACCGAGAAAGAAGCAAATAATATATTGCAGCGTGTTCAAGATAGTGTTGAACAGCCAAAACCGAAAGTTTTGTTTGAGGCGGGAGAGGTTGTTCGCGTTCTTGAAGGGCCTTTTGCTGACTTTAATGGTGTTGTCGAAGAGGTTAATTACGAAAAAAACAAGCTGCGAGTTGCAGTTTCAATTTTTGGTCGTTCTACTCCGGTTGAATTAGAGTTTGGTCAGGTAGAAAAAGGTTAGTTTACAGGTTTTTTGTCGCTCGAAAGTCGTATATGGCTGCCGGGATTTTTGTTTTGGGGAGCCCGCAGTCACAGGCGTTTGAACCCGTTTAGGAGTAATCTATGGCTAAAAAAGTACAAGCTTATATTAAATTGCAGGTTAAGGCGGGTCAGGCAAATCCTAGTCCTCCAGTGGGGCCTGCATTAGGTCAGCATGGCGTGAATATTATGGAGTTTTGTAAAGCGTTTAACGCTAAAACCCAAAGCCTTGAAGCTGGCTTGCCTATTCCTGTTGTTATTACAGTTTATAGTGATAGAAGTTTTACATTTATAACCAAAACGCCACCGGCTTCTATATTGCTGAAAAAGGCTGCAGGCATTAAGAGCGGCAGTAAAACGCCTCACACAGATAAAGTAGGTAAAGTCACTCGTAAGCAATTAGAAGAGATTGCTAACACAAAAATGCCGGATTTGAATGCACAAGATATTGATGCGGCAGTTAGAATTATTGCAGGCAGTGCGCGTAGTATGGGCATTGAGACGGAAGGGGTTAAGTGATGGCGAAATTAACTAAACGCATCAAGTCTTATGGTGAACGTGTTGATGCTGAAAAAGCATACCCTGTTGAGGATGCTTTCGGATTGTTGAAAGAGCTCTCATCTGTAAAGTTTGTTGAATCTGTGGATGTTAGTGTGAATCTTGGTGTTGATCCACGTAAATCAGATCAGGTGGTTCGAAGTTCTACTGTATTGCCTCATGGTACAGGCAAGACCGTTCGTGTTGCTGTATTTACTCAAGGTGCCAACGCTGATGCTGCAAAAGAGGCGGGTGCGGATATCGTGGGTATGGACGATCTGGCCGCGACGGTTAAAAGTGGAAAAATGGACTTTGATGTTGTGATTGCTTCGCCTGATGCTATGCGGGTAGTGGGTCAGTTGGGCCAGATTCTGGGGCCACGTGGCCTGATGCCTAATCCTAAAGTGGGTACTGTAACACCTAATGTTGCAGCAGCAGTGAAAAATGCCAAATCAGGTCAAGTGCGTTATCGTGCTGATAAAGCGGGGATTATTCACTGTTCACTGGGTAAAGCGGGTTTTGATGTTCAACATTTGAAAGAAAACCTTGAAGCATTGCTTGCGGATTTGGTTAAAGCAAAGCCGAGTTCTGCAAAAGGCATTTACATTAAAAAAATCAGCGTCTCTACAACAATGGGGCCTGGTCTTTCTGTTGATTTATCAACACTTTCAATGTAAAAGTTACTATTTGACTTTGGGCTATCGGATTTCGGTAGCCGTCAAAGACCGTAGGTGTTAAAAACTTAAATCTATTTGTAGCCTACGCAGGCGGTGTTACCGGGAAGGGTTAAGTCCCCGACTATTAAATACCGTGAGATTCCTAGAAAAAAGGTGTAATGACCTTGACTTGGAATTGAAATGGGTGAGATGCTTTTTTGATGTGTCTCGTTTTTTTAACGAAAAAGTATGGTCAAGTCAAACTATTCATTATATTTGAATGATGTTAGTAGGGCAGGCGATGCTTGCATGACAGGAGATTGACGTTTGCTAGCACTCGAAAGTAAAAAAACGATTGTAGCGGAAGTTGCAGAGGTCGTGAATAAAGCTCAGTCTGTGATTGCAGCGGAGTATCGAGGTTTGACTGTTGCAGAAATTACCGAGCTTCGTGTAAAAGCACGAGAAGCGGGTGTTTATCTGCGAGTTGTTAGAAATACCTTGGCTCGCCGAGCTGTGGAAGGTACAGACTATGCTTGTATAGCAAGCTCATTAACAGGGCCCTTGATGCTGGCGTTTTCCAATGAGGAGCCCAGTGCTGCAGCAAGAGTGCTCTCCGAGTTTGCAAAAGAGCATGAAAAGTTGGTTGTTAAAGTGGTTGCGCTTCAAGGTCAGTTGTTAGATGTTTCTGATTTAAGTGCGGTTGCCAAGTTGCCTACACGTGATGAAGCAATTAGCCTGCTGATGGCTACAATGAAAGCGCCTGTTGAGAAATTGGTGCAAACTTTGGCTGCTACACCAACCAAGCTGGTCAGGACTTTGGTCGCATTGAAAGATCAAAAAGAAGCTGCGTAATTAATCAAGCATTATTTAGATGCTTTTATAGTAATAATTTGGGGAAAAAAATGGCTGTAACTACAGAAGAAATTTTAGAAAGTATCTCTAGCATGTCAGTGATGGAAGTCGTTGAATTAATTTCTGCGATGGAAGAAAAGTTTGGTGTTACTGCTGCGGTTGCAGTCGCTGCTGCGGCTCCTGCTGCAGGTGGTGGAGAAGCTGCTGTAGAAAAAACTGAATTTGATGTTGTTATGACGAGTTTTGGTGGAAACAAAATTGCTGTTATCAAAGCAATTCGTGCAATTACCGGCTTAGGCTTGAAAGAAGCTAAAGCAATGGTCGAGGGTGTGCCCGCGACAATCAAAGAAGGTGTTGCTAAAGAAGAAGCAGAAGAGACTCAAAAACAGCTGGAAGAAGCTGGCGCAACTGTCGAAACCAAGTGATTTTGACAGATTTTCTTTGCAGGTATAACCTGCTTTGAAGTAGGGCTGGTGGCTTTTTATAGTCACTGGCCTTTCGCCGTTTGTTTATTTATAAAGTTATTTGGAGCAGTTGCTCTGATAACTTATGACATCAAGCTGAGGAAACCTGATGGCCTATTCTTTTACAGATAAAAAATGTATTCGAAATGATTTTGGAGTGCAAGAGAGTGTACTTGACGTGCCTTTTTTGCTGGCAACCCAATTGGAGTCTTTTCGTAAATTTTTACAGGCAGATACACTGCCTGATAAAAGGAGTGATACAGGTCTTCAGGCTGCCTTTAGCACTGTGTTTCCTATTAAGAGTTATTCGGGCACAGCTGAATTACAGTACGTAAGTTACAGGCTTTGTGAGCCAGCATTTGATGTGAAGGAGTGCCAAATGCGTGGTGCTGTTTACTCTGCACCATTGCGGGTTAAAGTTCGTCTTGTTATCTATGGCAAAGAAGGTAGTGGTGATTCTCGCACTATTAAAGATATAAAAGAGCAAGAAGTCTACATGGGCGAGTTGCCACTGATGACTGATAGTGGCACGTTTATTATTAATGGTACTGAGCGGGTTATTGTGTCGCAGTTGCATCGTTCTCCAGGTGTGTTTTTTGAGCACGATAAAGGGAAAACGCACTCTTCAGGCAAACTGCTTTATTCTGCCCGAATCATACCGTACCGTGGATCATGGTTGGACTTTGAGTTTGATCCAAAAGATTGTGTGTTTGTTCGTATTGACCGTCGCCGTAAATTACCTGTCTCTATTTTACTTCGAGCTTTAGGTTATACCGCAGAAGATATTCTTGGTATGTTTTTTGAAACGAATACACTTAAATTATCGCATGGTGATGTGAAACTGGAGTTAGTGGTAGAGCGTCTGCGTGGTGAGACTCTATCATTTGATGTTAAAGACGATAGTGGTGAAGTGATCGTCGAAGCAGGTCGCCGAATAACGTCGCGTCATCTGCGAAAAATTGAAAAAGAAGGTATTAAGTCGCTTGCCGTGCCAGATGAGTTTGTCCTTGAAAAAGTCATTGCTCACGATGTTATTGATACCGAGAGTGGTGAGGTTATAGCGCATGCCAATGTGGTTATTACAGAAGAGCTGCTAGAATTACTTAAAGAGTCAACGGTAGAAACAATAAAAATACTTTATATCAATGATTTTGATCGTGGCTCATATATTTCAGATACGTTGCGTATTGAGCAGGCAACTAATGAATTAGAAGCTAAAATTGAGATTTACCGGATGATGCGCCCTGGTGATCCACCCACTGAAGATGCCGCGGTTGCTCTGTTTAAAAATCTGTTTTTTACATCGGATCGATATGATTTATCTTCGGTGGGCCGCATGAAATTCAACCGGCGTTTGGGTCGTGAAGATGATCATGGGCCAGGAATATTATCGAACGAAGATATTATTGCAGTGCTTTCTGAGCTCATCAATATCAAAAATGGCAAAGGCATTGTTGATGATATTGATCATTTGGGTAACCGACGAATTCGTAGCGTTGGCGAAATGGTTGAAAATCAATTTCGTATTGGCCTTGTGCGTGTGGAACGTGCGGTTAAAGAACGTTTGAGTTTGGCTGAATCAGAAGGCTTGATGCCACAAGAACTCATTAATGCCAAGCCTGTTGCTGCAGTGGTTAAAGAATTTTTTGGTTCCAGTCAGTT
>CAYXVC010000118.1:0-6499 GCA_964468225.1 uncultured Gammaproteobacteria bacterium | reverse complement strand
ATAGTTATTATTTTCATAACCTATATCGCTATACATGGCAAAACGACTGGAAAACCTGTATTGAAGCATAATATCAGTTTTTTCCTGACGAACATCAGGAGTAAGACTTTCTTCGTACTCTGTGGTACTTCTGGAATAACCAAATATCCAACTAAATTCATCTGCACGCAACGTTGAATCAAAATTCAATAAAATTGTATGGTTCAGGTTATTTCGATTTAGATCATCGGGCAAAATATTTTCATACGAAACTTTATCAAGTTCATAACGTAATTCGCTACTGATTGAAGAGTCAAATATATGTTTTAAGTATGGACTAATACTGCTATAGGTTTCATTTCTAAACAGGGCACTAGAGGTAGCACCATTTAAATTAGCAAAATTATCTGGATTAATCGCACCTTGCGTATGCAGAATTGAACCATCAATAAAAAAAGTTTCACCTAAAATGGCTTTTGTTGCATCCGCCTGCAACTGATTATATGTGACATCACGTTCGCTATCTTCAGAGTAAAAAATATTTCGCATACGGTATCGCGCCATAATCGTATGCGTTCTACCTTCACTCTGAAGTAAAAAGCCTGGATTCAATTCAAAGATGGATTCCGCTTGTTCCGCCCCTTTATCCTCTAGCTCTATATTATCGGAATAACCTATTCCTGTCGTAAGCTGGGGTGTGAAAGTTGTAGTGGCCTCAACACTGACCGCACCAAAAAAAAGCAAAAAAGCTATAATAACCCTCAATTTAAAACTCCAATTCAGACAACTTAAATACAACCAGAAACTACTTTATTATTACTTTGCATAATCATAACCATAACTATAAGGGCCATAGCCATAGTTGGAGCCTTTCGTTTTAATACGATTTTTATTTAAAATCAGCCCGATGATTTTAGATGAATCGAGTAACGACAATGCATCTTTAACAGCTTCATGAGGACTTTTTTCTGCCTCAACGACCATCAATATTTGGCTCATTTTTTCAGCCAAAACAGCAGATTCAGTGGTCACCAGCAAAGGTGGCGAATCAAAAATAACGACTCTATCCGGAAAGCGCTTTGCCATCTCGTCAATCAAATCATCCATTTTGGTACTTGAAAATAGCTCAGTAGCATGCTGATGAGAACGCCCTGCAGGTAGAATTTTCAAATTGGGCACATCAGTATTTAAAATTAAATCTGAAAGCTCAGCGACCTCTCCTGCTAAAAACTCCACTAATCCAGCACCAGAATACTGGATACCCAGATCTTCGGTCACAGAGGGGTTTGCAACATCGCCATCAACCAGTAAAACCGTTTTATCCTGCTCCATTGCGACACTCATCGCCAGATTAATTGCTGAAAATGTTTTGCCTTCATTGGGCAAAGAACTCGTCACCATAATAACATTCGGGTGATCAACCTTTTTGGCACCGCGCCCAGAGACATTCATCAGCAAATGGCGTTTGATGCGTCTAAACTCTTCAGAAATCAAACTCCGACCAGAATCCGTTGTGATCATTCCGGACGCTTTTAATTTATCCAGAATTTTAACGCTATTCCGACTCTTGGTATTTTGTTGCTTATTGGTCAATGGCTCCGCTTCAATTCGCTGAATATTACTATCTTTAGTCATTAATTTTTTTGTCGACTCCAAACTATTTTCTGTTAATCGGTCGATTGCACGCTCAATAATACTCATTACTTATACTCTAAAATAAAGCTCATGGGGCTAAGCTAAAAACTGCATTGCAACCACGACCCCATACGCAGCAAACAGAGCCAATACGCCTAATGAAAAAATGATAGTGTTTGATTTATTCTTCGATAATTGTGACTCTTCCAGCACCATTGAGATGCTGCCATACACAGGCAAGCCCGTACCGCTGGATAACTCAGTGGCACGATCAAAAGTAGGTCTGAGTTGAGTTAATAATAGCGCGAAAGCAATACCGCAGCCTAAACCGGCAAGTAGTACAATCGACATAAATAGTGGCCGATTAGGTCCAACTGGGGCAATCGACTCAACAGGCGGGTCAATAATTTGAAACAGAACGCCTGCCTTTAATTCACGAATTAATTTTTCCAGAGCTATGACAAGCCCGTCGCGATTATCTTTAATAATTTGGTAGTTACGAGTAAGCTTAATTAACCCAGCCTCCACCTCCGGCGCTTTAGTCGCCAGCCGTTCCAAATTAGACACCTTACGTTCCCACCCCCTTTTACGTGCTCTTAATGCCGCCACCTCGGCTTCAACTCTACCAAGCTCTATTGTTAATTCCTGGTATATCGGGTTTTCTACACCACCACGATTGCTTTCTTTTGGGTTTAACAATTCAGTTTCTAGCTGCTCCTTCAAAGTCACAAGTGCCTGCTTAACGTCGATTACATCTGGATGTCTGTCAGTAAACTGCATCACAAGAGCATCCTGTCGCCTTTCCATAACTGAAATTTCTCCCCTCAACACCTCCGCCGCCGCATCTGGATCCATCGGTACTATCGGTAAAACACCGGATAATCGAGATTCAAGAGCCCCCCTTCGTTGAATGGCCTCACTCAGTGATAATTTTGCTTGATACCGTTCGTCTTTTGCACCTTGAAATGTTGCGACATACCCCCCAGTTTCTGTTGGCAGTAGCCCCAAATTCTTTATTTTAAACTCTTTTAAGCGCTCTTCTGCAGCTTCCAGCCTAAATTCCTCACCTTCAATTTCTTTCTTAAGAAACTTTGTTGTTTTCCCTCCCATACCTGTTCCCACAACACTTTCAAGAAAGATATTGAGTGAGGACTCAACAACACGCTTAGCCAAAGCCGAATCACTGTTTTGGTATCGTATAATGTAAATACTATCTTTAATATTACCTGTCATCTCAATTTGGGCAGCCAACGCTTTAAACAGGCTCTCTTTTTCGGCAGGTGTATGCACATTCAAATCAAGATCAGCCTCTCGAATAATTTTTTCCAAATTAGAACGATTTAGCAAAGTCTTGGAGATCGCTTCAACCTTTTTTGACTCATCAAGATCAGAGGTGAGCATACCTGCATCGTCCAAAATCTGCTTTATTATTGACGGAGGGAAAGAAACACGCGCCATTGACTCATATTTATCAGGCATATTTGCTACAACTGCCCAGCCCGCAGCACATACAATTGCAGCAATACCCAAAGCGATCCATCGCCATCGCCAAATCTTCCATGCATACTGATATATTTGCTCAAAATTTTCACGCATTATACTTTTAAGTCCTTAACTACCTTTTAATTTTTCCAGAAGCTCAATTATTAAAACCATGCTTCAGGAATAATCAAAATATCACCTGCTTGCATTTCTACATTGGCATCTATGTGCCCACCACGCATCAAATCTTCAAGGTACACTCGGAACTCCTGTGATTCGCCATTAATTTTACGCACAATACGCGCCCTGTTCCCCGATGCAAATTCGGTCAAGCCTCCCACAGAAATCATCACATCCAGCACTGTCATATTATTTCGATAAGGAAGCGCACCTGGCTCAGCAGCTTCACCGACAATTCGAATTTGCTGCGAATAATCGCCTCTAAACTCCTCTACGATAACAGTCACTATCGGCTCTTTAATATAAGTCGACAGTACTTTTTCAATATCTCTCCCTAACTGTGTTGGTGTTTTACCGCTTGCGACCATATCTTCAACGAGTGGTGTCGAAATTTGCCCATCAGGTCTCACTGGCACCGTGACAGAGACATCAGGGTTACGCCACACGAAGATATCAATAATATCGCCCGGACCGATCAAATAATTCACTTTTTCGGTTGTTTTTACAGGCTTCGTGGGGGCCGTCGGTACATTACTGACACAACCTGTAATAAAAACCATCAACAAACCAAGAACAACCAGTAATACAGGCATCTTAACCAACAACATTTTTTTCATTTACAAATTCCTTACGAATACTTTAAAAGCCTTACAAATAATAACAAAAAAACCTATTTAAATCTTTTTACACGCATGACCAACTTAACTCAAGGGAAAATTCACATAATCATTGATTTAGGAGCGCTCCTTACAATTGTTCCAAAAGTGCTTTAGCTTCGTCAATATCTCCAAACGCCCGGCTTGATGGCGAATTAATTAACTTCTTCAATATTTTTCGAGCATCATCAGTTTGGCCTAATTTAACTAGAGCTACCGCTAGATGGTAGCGAATATCGGGTATATGCGGTGCCAATACGACCGCTTGCTGCAATATCTTTTCACCACGAATAATTTCACCTTTTTGAACCAAAATCCAACCCAAAGTATCCATAACCGCACCATTTTCGGGCTGAAGTTTAAATGCTTTTTCTGCATAGTCCAGCGCCTTGACATCCCCTTTTTCATGCAACAACCAAGCGAAATCATTCAACACCAATGCATTGTTTTCATTTGCTTTCAAAATATATTCGTAATGTGACTGCGCCAGATCATACTGTCCCGTTTTCTGATAAGCACCCGCTAATACAAATCGCCCACGCATATCATCCGGGGCTGCTTTTAGCCACTCTGTCATCAGCTTAATGGCTCGTGTCTGCTGGCTCGACTGATTTAAAGCAATGAATGCTTTTAGTGCTAGCGGCCCATTTTTTTCTTTCTTAAAAGCTTTTTGAAAAACTTTCGCCGCCTCTGAAAATTTTCGTAGAGTCATCAACAAATCACCTTCAAGCACATTCACTGCAACCATATCAGGTGCACTCTTTTTTAATTTATCAACAACAGCAGATGCAGCATCCGGTCGGTTTTCAAAAAGCTCTAAACGCACCAGCATTGATGCAGCTGAAAGAAGTTTTGGTTCTATCTTCAATGCTTTATTCAATGAACGTCTGGCATCACTCAGGCTCTTTTGTTGCAATTGTATGCGCCCTAAATGCAACCATGCCACTGCCGAGTCAGGGTTCTCTTCAACAAGCTGACGGTATATAGAAGCCGCTGCTTCAGATTCCCCCGCTGCGAATTGAGCCTGCCCAACCATTGCCAATAACTGTCTATCCTTCGGTGCTTGCTGCAACGCATGATTTAAAGACTCCGCAGCCAATTTAGGCTGACCTTGTTTCATTTGTATTTCGGCCAACAACTTCCGTGCTGGAATATGGTCTGGGCTGGTTGCTACAAAACGGCTTAAATAACTTTCTGCCTGCTCCAGATTATTCTTTGATAAATCAATCGCTCCCAACAATAGCAAACTGGGATTATGATTTGGAAGCAATTTAACAACCTGCAGTAACTGCTCTTTTGCGAGATCAAACTCCCCTCTATCGTAGGCTATTTGTGCCCGAAAAAACTTAGGAACGGGATGCCCCGGAAACTCTTTCAACAACGCTTCAATTTCACTTAATGCTTTATCTTCCTGCTTTTGTGAAATCAGTGATTTAACTAGCCCCAAACGCCCCTGAAGTTTCCAAAAAGTACCGTCCCCATCCTTTGAAACAGTTCTGAATGCTTGTTCAGCGGCGATATAATCTGCACTATTAAAAGCCAGGTTACCTTTTATCAACCAGGCCTCCCAATTGGTTTTGTTCGTTTTTATCGCATAATCAACCTGTTTTTTTGCTTCAGCGCGATTGTTATTTCTAATTTCCAGTTTGGCTAAGCCCAACAGCGCCTCACTCAATCCTTCGGATTGATCCAGTGCTTGTTGATATGCTTGGTGAGCAGATTCCGTTTCACCTATTCCTAAAAAAGCATCCCCTCGAATAGCTAACAGCTTTGCATTGATCTCTTTTGGCTCATCATTTGATGTGCTGACTTCATCAAGCACTTTTTTAAATGCATTCTGATAGAGAAGCGCCTTCCCCAAATAGACAGGAAGCAACTCATTTGGAAAATTCCCCTTCAATGCATGTCGCAACTCTTTCTCTGCATTTTCACCTTGACGAATAACAAGGTATGTTTCACCAAGTAAAAATCTTGCCTCAGTATTATTCGGGTTTTGACGCAGTGCATTTTTAAACTCAATAATGGCTGCATTCCAACTGCTTTTGGATTGGTATTCCTTCCCTTGTTGAATATGCTCCGCATCAGTCATTGAAGGCCCACAACCTGCCAGCAACAACGCGCCCGCGATCAATAGCCAATGCAGGTTCAATTGGTAGTTAGTAATTTTTTTCTTTGTAAATTCAATCATGTTTGATTTAACCATTCCCTTTTCACCTCTGAACGCAGCTCCTTTATGCTACCCACTGTTTCTTCATAAAAAGCCAGATTATCAGTAAGAAACTGCTTCAAACTATTGTTGCTTTCTTCGTACGCGACATTCTGATCTGTTGCAATCACAAACACTGAAGCCTCAGGTCGTCCTGAAAGTACACCCCAAATATTTAAAGCTTTTGCAATATATGGATTAATAAGCCGTTGACCTTGTACATAATACCATCGCCATACAGTTTTTTCTTTTCCGTTAAGTGACTTAATTT
Source organism: uncultured Gammaproteobacteria bacterium (assembly GCA_964468225.1). Classification (GTDB taxonomy): domain Bacteria; phylum Pseudomonadota; class Gammaproteobacteria; order JAADGQ01; family JAADGQ01; genus S141-38. The sequence goes on along the minus strand of CAYXVC010000118.1, from coordinate 90 downwards.
GACTCTCTTCCACATCCAAAAAAACACCATCCGATAAAACAACCCTGATTCTTTTTTGAGAAAAAATTTTCCACTGCCGACCATCATAAA
>CAYXVC010000117.1:0-6522 GCA_964468225.1 uncultured Gammaproteobacteria bacterium | reverse complement strand
GCAGCCAATGGCGCAGACCTGATGGTCTACTTCGGCACCGGTAAATATCTGGAAGCTACAGACAACACCACCACTGGTTCACAGGTTCAAGCCTTTTACGGCGTAATTGATGCTGGCAGTGCCATCACCGGCACTCCTGCTGACGAACTTCTGGAACAGGAAGTGGAAACGCTCTTGAACACCTCCTGCACCAGCATTGATGGTACGACAGGTGTTTGTGACATTCGTATCACCACCGACAAAGGCATGAGCAGCAGTGATTATGGTTGGTATATGGAACTACCCGATCCCGGTGAGCGGGTTATTTATCGCCCGATACTGTTGGGTGGTACCGTGCTATTCGTCACCCTGATTCCCAGCGGCGACGAGTGCAATCCGGATGGTTCCGGCTGGACTATGCAGCTGGATGCCCTAGACGGCAGCCGCCTGGATGAGTCACCTTTCGACCTCAATGGTGATGGCATCTTTGATGATTCAGATCAAGTTTCCTACAACGGTACCGAAGTTTCAAGCAGTGGTCGTCGTATTGAAGGCGGCGCTCCCACTGGTGCACCCGCCATTCTGAACGACAGCGTCCGAGGCTCTAACATTAACTATACGGATACCACTGGTGACACCGACGCAGCACGCGCCAACGCCTTTGGGCGCAGTACCGGCCGTCAATCCTGGCGTCAAATCAAATAAACGGGGGCAGAGAGTATGAGTAACACACCCATGACCCGTTATCCCGCCGGGCATCCGTCGTTCAGTGGGCAAACCGGCTTCACACTGATTGAGTTAATGATCACCATGGCCATTGCTGCTATTTTGCTGACGATGGCGGTACCAAGCTTTCAGTCCACTATTGCCAACAACCGGCTGGCTACGCAAACCAACAGTCTGGTTACCGATATCAACATTGCTCGCAGTGAGGCGGTGAAACGTGGCACCAACGTAGTATTGTGCAGTAGCGCCAACCCCAATGCCGCCGTCCCTGCTTGTGTTGGCAGCGGAAATACCTGGACAGCAGGCTGGATCGTCTTCGTAAACGGCACAGGCGATACCAATCCAGATCAATTTGCCACAGCAACCGATACTCTCATCAAGGTAAATCAGGCCATCGGCGGCACAGCCACCATACTCACTGCCAGTACTCTCCACACTTTTATCTATAGTGGTGATGGTAGCAGTGCCGACACCGGCAATGCCGATTTTTTCATCTGCGATGACCGAGGTGAAACCTTTGGTCGCCAGGTTCAAATTCGCTCCACCGGGCGTCCGCGACTGATCGGCAGCCCGCTACCAGTTGGTGATTGCACACCAACCTGATTAGAAAATATGCATACACTAATACATCAACCATTAAGGTAAAAATATGTTTGTCCAGCCCATACAAAGCACACACCCTACACAAGCGCGGCATCACTTTGCGTCAATACGCGGTTTTACCTTGATCGAGCTGATGATCACTGTAGCCATTATCGCTATCCTCGCTTCTATTGCCTTGCCCGCCTACCAGAACTCAGTGCAAAAAGCCGGGCGTTCAGATGGCAAAACGTCATTGCTCAGCGCTGCTCAGAGTATGGAGCGCTGTTTCACCACCAATAACTCTTATACCGGTTGTTCTGTGCTATCAACATCGGAAGAAGGCAAATACACCCTTGCGGTTAATATTCCTTCCCCAGGCATAATATTCACCATCACCGCCACCCGGGCTGCGGGCACCAGCCAGGCCAATGATAACGATTGTGTGACTATGAGCATTAACCAGGCTGGTCAACGCAACGCCACTGGCGGCAATTCGGCGCTTTGCTGGTAACAACAAAGTACGCGTACGGAATGTATAAGTTATTTCGTGAAAGTTTCTTACCAAACATGTGACATGCGACCTAAAACAATAGGCGCAGTTGCCGTAATAATAAATACAGTTAGATCTTTTATTGTCATAGTAGGAAGAGTCAATGTTTGAAGTAGAGACGAGTATACGTTTGATTTGTTCCAAAGAAGATTGTGAAGTATTGATTATGACGGGAGAAAATGAATACTTTGAATTGACCGGTTCAACGGATGATTATGGCAGTATGAACTTCGACTGGCTTGATTTTGGCAAAGTTCGTAATGTGGCATTACCGCCTATGTTTTGCTCTTGATTGCATTTACGGCAAAAGGTGCTCATTTTCAAAAAGTGATTCAATGGTTTCACGTTGCCTGATTAAATGAACGGCTTCGCCATCAATCATCACTTCTGCAATACGGGTGCGCGTGTTGTAATTTGAACTCATGGTAAAACCATAAGCTCCGGATGAGCGTATTGCGAGCAGATCACCTTGCCGGATATTAAGTTCTCGCTCTTTTCCCAGAAAATCCCCAGTTTCACAAACCGGCCCAACGACATCGTAACGCTGTTTTTGGCCTTCATTTCTTTGTTGTACAGGAACAATTTCTTGCCAGGCATTATAAAGTGCGGGTCGCATTAAATCATTCATTGCAGCATCAACGATTGCAAAGTTTTTATCACCTTGTTTTATGTATTCCACTTGAGTTAATAGTACGCCAGCATTGCCTGCAATTGCTCTTCCTGGCTCAATAATAATTTTATAGTTTTTGCCACGGATCTCTTTTGTAATGGCTGCAGCGAGCTCATTGGGCAGTGGTGGTGTCTCATTTTTATAGGAAATTCCCAATCCGCCGCCTAAATCAAGGTGTTTGATTTGAATGCCATCGGCTTTGAGTTGATCCGCGAGATGGGTTACACGTTTTAGAGCATCAATGAACGGTGCAATATCTGTGAGTTGTGAGCCAATATGGCAATCAATTCCAATCACATCGACATGAGCAAGCGTATTGGCATGACGATAGAGCGCGGGTGCCTGATTGATATCAACACCAAATTTGTTTTCTTTAAGGCCCGTGGAAATATAAGGATGAGTTTGAGCATCCACATCAGGGTTAACACGCATTGAAACAGGCGCACGTTGACCTAGTTGCTCAGCAATGTTGTTAATGCGTTCCAGCTCTTGCATGGATTCGACGTTAAAGCAGTGGATGCCCGCGTTGAGTGCTTGCCTGATTTCATCAACACGTTTCCCCACGCCGGAAAAAACAACTTTGGATGGATCGCCCCCCGCACGTATTACGCGTGCAAGCTCGCCACCCGATACAATATCAAAGCCGGATCCCAATCTTGCTAAAATATTGAGCACGGCAATATTAGAGTTGGCTTTCACGGCGTAACAGATCAAGTGTTCATGACCTTCAAACGCATTATTAAAGGCGTGCCAGTGGCGTTCCAGTGTGGCACGGGAATAAACATAACAAGGTGTGCCATATGTTTCAGCGATGGTTTGTAATGCTACGTCTTCAGCAAATAGCTGCCCGTTTTTGTAATTGAAATGATCCATAAGTGCAGTTTTTATTGATTGAGTGTTGAGTCTGGCGTTTCAAGTGGCAAATAAAGATCACCTTTTTGCCCGCAACCGATGAGCATCATAGCGATCATGGTGAAAAAAACCATAGAAATTATCAAGCGACCTGTTCTCATACAAATATTAATGGGTTTATGTTGAATGATGATGTTCCGATTTTAGCGCATTCTGACCCAGACTGCTTTTATATGATGTTGTTGAGTATATAATTGTCTGATTGATTTAAATGGTTAAAAGCTTATGACAATGAAAAACAGACAGTTTAATCAGGATTTACTGCAATTCTTAGGCGCATCTCCTACACCATTTCATGCGGTCGAAACGATGGCGACACAGCTTTTGTCCGCCGATTTTGAACGGTTGAATGAAGCCGATCACTGGGTGCTGGTACCCGGTGGTCGTTATTTTGTAACGCGTAATGATTCTTCAATTGTTGCTTTTACCATGGGATATGGAGATGTGGCCGAGTCCGGCTTTAGAATGACGGGTGCGCATACCGACAGTCCGTGTTTAAAAGTTAAACCGCAGCCTGACATTGTGAAGTGCGGCTATTACCAGTTAGGTGTTGAGGTTTACGGTGGAGTGCTTTTGAACCCGTGGTTTGATCGTGACCTTTCAATGGCAGGGCGTGTGAGTTATCTCACGTATGACGGTGCGCTGGAAAGTGCATTGATTGACTTTAAAGCCCCCATTGCTGTGATTCCCAGTTTGGCCATTCATCTGGATAGAAACGCAAATAAAGAACGCACTGTGAATCCACAAAAAGATTTGCCACCGCTGCTGTTTTTATCGGAAAAGGGAAGTCATCCCGACTTTCATGGTTTATTGCTTCAGCAATTATTGGAACAGTATCCATCCAGTGATGCGGAGAAAGTGCTTGATTATGAAATCAGCTTGTATGATACCCAACCTCCGGCATTGATTGGATTGCATGAAGAATTTATTGCTGGCGCACGGCTTGATAACTTATTGAGCTGCTTTACATTGATGAGCAGTTTGATGGAATCAGAGGTCGATCATCAACACGTCAACTTGATGGTGTGCAGTGATCATGAAGAGGTTGGCAGTGCATCCGCAAGTGGAGCGCAGGGGCCTTTTTTGGAGTCGGTGCTTTCACGTATTTGCGGGGCGGGGGAAAATCAGGTGAGAGCGCTGGATCGCTCGGTAATGATTTCAGTGGATAACGCACATGGAGTGCATCCTAATTTTGCAGAAAAGCATGATGCCAATCATGGGCCAATACTGAATGAAGGGCCTGTGATCAAAGTGAATGCCAATCAGCGTTATGCTTCCAATAGTGAAACGGCGGCACTGTTTCGCCATCTTTGTGAACAGGAGCAAGTGCCTGTGCAGAGTTTTGTGGTGCGCAGTGATATGGGATGCGGCTCAACGATCGGCCCGATTACTGCCAGCGGTATTGGTGTTAAAACACTGGATGTGGGTGTGCCGACGTTTGCCATGCACTCTATTCGAGAGCTGGCGGGTCACCGTGATGCTTATTCGCTGTATCAGGTTTTACAGGGCTTTTATCGCTATGAGGGAAGAGCTCCAATCAAATTATAAATGAATTGAAGCTCTTTCTTGATCTATGCTTAAGCCTCTTAAAGCTCAATCCAGGTGAGGGTTGTAATTTTATCTACTGTTCCATCATTTCCATTATCGACACTCTTTGTCAGCATGTTACCGTTGGTGTCATAGGTGTAGGTGATGATGTTATCTACTGCCCCATTGTTTCCGGAATCGAGGCTCTCTGTCAGAATATTGCCGTTGGCATCGTAGGTATAAGTGTAGGTATAAGAGTCGGCTATACTACTCAGCAGGTCGGCTATAATAGTCAGCAGATTGTTAGAAGTGTCATAGGTGTAGGTGGTGAGGCTATCTATTACTGTTCCATCATTTTCACTATCGATACTCCTTGTCAGTATGTTGCCGTTGGCGTCGTAGGTATAAGTGTTACTAACGTATGGTCTTGTTACAGTCAGTAGGTTGTTAGAGGTGTCGTAGGTGTAGAGGGTGTTGAAGCTGCCTATTTCATCGTCACTATCGATACTCTTTGTCAGTACGTTACCGTTGGTGTCGTAGGTATAAGTAATAGTAACAATTGGCTCTGTTACAGTCAGTAGATTATTAAAGGTGTCGTAGGTATAGGTGTATTCTCTGGTGATATTTATAGGCATAGCACCCTCAGCAGATCCGGCGGTTAGAAGATTTCCATTGGCATCATAGGTATAGGCATATCTGGTCTCGCCATCAAGATCCATATATCTAGCCTCCGTCACCAAATTATCAGCGTAGGTGAAGTTCCAGATTATTGGACCAATGCCTTCAACATAATCGCTCACGTCGTTGTCAGGACCACTTAAGCTGTGTTCCAGTATATTGCAGTTGGCATCATAGGTGTAGGTGTTAGTATGAGTGTGATTATCGTCCCGCGTTTCTGACTTTGTCAGCAGGTTACCACTGGTATCATAGATATAAGATATAGTTCTATTTACTGGAGCGGAAGGATCACTCTCATCTGTTGTTAAAACCTCATCTTGCCTTGTTGAAACTCTGTATTCTTGGAGAGTTAAATCTACTGTAGCAGCTTCTGAGTCAGCAATACCATCATTGACTTTGAATGTAAAACTGTCCGCTCTAGAGCACTTGCTAGTGGGTGTGTAAGTAAAGTTTGGAGCCGTTCCTGTCAGTGTTCCATTGGCTGGAGGGGTGACTATGGTGTAGGTTAAAGGATCACCCTCTGCATCAGTGGCTGTGAGTGCAATGGGTGTGGTAATTGTATTCTTGTTTAGCGTCATACCTTGAGCTGTTGCAGTGGGTGTGGTAATTATATTTTTTGCGTATGGCAACATAATGTATATAGTTGTTGCAACAGGTACGGTAGTTGTATCTTTATTTAGCGTAATACTTTGAGCTGTTGCAACAGGTGCGGTATTGGGTTCCGTAGTATCTATAATGGTGATATCCACGGTCGCTGATGCGGAGTCATCTGTGCCGTCATTGACTTTAAATATAAAGCTATCTGTTCCAAAGTAGTTTGCAGTGGGAGTGTAAGTGAGGTTCGGAGCCGTTCCTGTCAGTGTTCCATTGGTTGGAGGAGTGACTATGGTATAGGTTA
>CAYXVC010000116.1:3781-6533 GCA_964468225.1 uncultured Gammaproteobacteria bacterium | reverse complement strand
GAAAGTAATAAGCACTACTCACTTCCCCCGCCCCTTTATTCATTAACCGAACGGAGACAACATTATGCTTTGATGGGCCAAAATGATAGCTATATGTCGTATCATAAAACGTATTAAGCAATTGGTCTAATCCAACAAGCGCCTTTGAGCTTGCATCGACAACAACTTCCGTCTTCACATAGCCAATAGCAATACTCGACTCATTCAGCAATGTCACCTCTAGTTCACCGCTAAAACTTTCATCTGTGTCATTAATAACATGTGCATGCAATCCGTTAAGTGATTCATTGGTCATGCAGATAGAGATCGGCTGCCAGCAACGTTTCAGATAATAATAACAAGCTTTAGGCAAACCATTGCTATCAATGATCCCCCACCCTGCACCGGGCAATAAATCTTTAAGAAACCAGACCAATCCTCCCGAACAGGCGCTATGACCGCTACGCCACTCCGAAAAAACCTGCGACATAACTTCGCCAGTCACTATTTCGCTCAGAGCCAGATACTGATCATTATCAAAGCTACGTAGTCGCACGGGGTCAACAGAAAACAGCTCTTTCAAATAATGATCACGTACATCTTCAAAGTCCCAGCCAGTCCCTGAGTCACGAGGAACTCGCTCCTTCCACCGTGGATGATGGGTCACGGGTATTTGCCCAGCCAACACAGCGTTCCGCGTTTTGGCAACAGGTATATTGGAAAAGCCGAGACACTCCGAAGTAAACTTTACATTATGCTGTCTCACTTCGGATAGTGAGCACAGATACGCCCCCACCCCATAATAGTGCGTCACACTCGTGTCAGTATGAAAAGGCAAAGCCCCACCTGAAGGAGTCGATGCAACATAAGGAATACCAGAATGGTGCATATTACAAAGTTCAGGCAATTGTTTCAAGAAAAAGTCATTTGACCAGGCATCAGAATGCATTCCCAGCATCGCCGCCTGTTGCTCTATTTCGCTATTGCCACAATAAACTGCCAGACAAACATGCTGACGCAGACGTGCAAGAATCTGACGCGCCTCAGCGTGAACAGATGCACTAAACCCTTCATCGTCCATCGGATAATCCATGTTTGCAAACATAAAGTCCTGCCAAACCATGATGCCGAGCCGGTCGCACAATTGATAAAAAGCGTCTTGTTCATAAACCATCGTGCCGCCCACACGAATCATATTGGCACCTGCATCCCGCATCAGAGTCAGCGTAGACTCAAGCGCTTCTATATCTCCTGTCAAGGAAACAATGTCGTTCACTGTCCAGCAAGCACCTCGGCAGAAAATATCGGTATCGTTTACTGTGACACAAAATCGGTTTTCAGAACGATCAATGCGTATGTTTTTAAAGCCGATAGGTGAAAGTGGATATGACCGCTCTTTTCCTGCAGCATGAATACTGAGTGTCACTGAATATAATGAAGGCTCTCCATGCGTATGAGGCCACCACAGTGCAACATCATCAATTTCAAGTTTACCGTCAATACGACTTCCGCCATTTTTTTTCGCAACGGTTAACCTGGCCTCAATACCATTCACTGAGAGTACCGCGTCCACCTCCTCTTCCTCGTCATGACAAATATCACAAGAAAATTCGATAACTCCCGCACGCCCTTCTATTGATGGCGTGATCTCTATATTGATTGGCTCCAACTGTTCGCTCAAAGATATAGCCTGCCACGGGCCTACGGGAGCAATGGGGGGTGTCCAGCCCGGAACTCTGCCAAGTAGCGTGGTACGAAACCAGCGCAACTGTTGCTGCACCACCAACTTTGTCTTCCAACGGGGACGGGGGCGACGCTGAGACAACGCCTTATTTAAGGAGCGAAAACAGATGTACAGCTCGTTCTCAGGCTGAATATATTTCGCAATATCAACCTGATGACGTAGAAACATGTTACTGGATTCAAGAATTCGTTGCCCGTTAAGCCAAACTTCACAAAGCGTTGCCAAACCAGAAAAATTCAAATAAACAGGCAATGTCCCTGATAAATCCGCTATATTGAATTTTTTCCTGTACCAAAAATCGTAATGATCAAAATCGACCCGATCATCGACTGACCACTGACATGCTGCGGCCAAAGGTTGTGCCACGGTTCCAGGCACGCAAGCAGCCAGCCAATCAGTTTTTTGACTGATCAGATCAGAGGGAACCAAAAACATGTCGGCTTCAGATTGGGTGAGAAACCAGTCATCGACAAATGGAATCATTCTATTTAACTCTCTACATCAATATCGGTAGGCACTATGAGCCTATAAAAATTTAGTCCTTAGCTGACCCATTGCCGAATCCCAATGTTCAGCCATAACATCAATCGGAGCAAGATCAAGTGGTTTCTTTCGACTCATTGCGCGTGCCAGTTGAAACTGATAAAACTTGGCAGATTCAGAGATAGACTTAATATTTTTCCTGGCCTCTACCAAGTCGGTGATACCTTGGTTAGTCAGCCATTCCAGATAAGTCGCAGCCAGTTCATAGCAGGCACCAAACTGCCTGAATGTCGTAAATGAATATTGATGAAAGGTGTCAATATTTTCGTGCATTAACCACTTTAAATCTTCTTCAAACCTTTTCCTGAAAACTGGAAAAGGATTATTCTCAGGCAATAGTTTTAATTGCTTTTTTAACAACTCAAGGGAAACATCAAGTGTTTGAGAAGCATCCAGTTTATTAACGCGTCGCTGCTTTGCTATTTCTACGTAAGGCGACAACACGGCAGGATCCTGCTCACCACGCAAGCGGAATACATCAATAAA
>CAYXVC010000116.1:0-3681 GCA_964468225.1 uncultured Gammaproteobacteria bacterium | reverse complement strand
AATTTGAAAAAAGTCCACTGATCACCTTCAAAATCAATCGCCAAAGTATAGGGCATCGCAGCAATGGGTTCGTACTTCAGTGCATGTAATAATTCAATCCAAATATCGACATAACAGTTAGTTTCAGCCCAATCTCTCTCTTGGGTATGAATGCGATGGCGAGAATAAGAGTCTGGATTAAGTGCAAGTATCTGGTGCATTATATTTCCAATAACCCACGAACTTCATGAGGCCATGTTTCAGCATCAAAGCCGTGTTTTTTAAACATTGCAAGTGCAATACGTTCCAGACCAAAACCAACACACGCAGTGTGCGCAAAGGCTCCGTCAGGTGTTTTAATATCAAATTCCTGACCAAAATGGTCAAGATGGTAGTTACTGGATGTTATGGCGGTTAATTTCTCTGTCGAAGCGATCGGTGCCACAAGCTCATACTTTAACTCTTGCTCCTTTTGCGTCGCCGCCATCACTCGTCCCCCTCGACCAAAGAACGGGTCATTTGCAACAATAGGCTTCACATCCAAACCCAGCGCGCACAACATCTCTTCCCCACGCTTTAACCAATAATCCCGATGAGCGTGTGCCTGTTCAGCGGTACCAAGCCGAACATACTCTCTCTGTCGAAAGATTTGCATACGTGCAGGGTCTGGCGATGGTTCATGTCGAAAAACAAAAGCGCGCAGGTCAACCAATCGACCCTCCTCGGGCAATACAGTATTCGCAGCGGTTGGATACAGCGGGTAACATGCTGCAGGCACCATCATGACCTCAGTGGGATCTAAATCTTCTGCCCACTCCTCGGCATCTTCCTGCTTTTGCACTAACCTGACATGATCCCTTTCATTACCTCTGAAAGAGTGCACCGATCCCATTAAGTCCGGGAATGTTTTAATGTGGTCAGTACAGAGATAGGTCTTTCGACTTATTATTGGCGGGAATCGCACCACTTCCGGTGAGAGATGACTCCCCATTCGGGTGACATAACCTTCAAAAGCTTCAATAATGCCCTCAAAATTTCCGCTAAGACCGTACACACCCGGTACCCCGGATGAAAGCAATAATCCAGCATCTAACAATTGTTGCCGGTATAGACGATAGGCATCATCCAAAACGTCGCTAGACAAACACACTTATTCGTCTCCTTTATGCATCAGAAGCAGTGTAGAGTTATGCAGTAAAATACGATCATTATTCACCATAAGCGCGGTACCATAAGCATCACGCAAATGACGACACAAACTGAATTTTGAGTCATTGCGATAGCTTGAAATTCCACAAATCAACATCGCTTTCCCGACGATATCAACAATCAACTGAGAACTTGCGACTTTCAAATTATTTGTACGAATCCCAAAGCCAAAATGAGTAAAGGCTTCGGTATCGCCCTTATTCAGCATTTCATGGTAGCCCGTTGCGGCGATAGCCACATTATTTTGCATCGTCTGCAATACACTATCAACTTCGCCTAATCGAATAGCCGATATAGGTGGCATATCCAGATTCTTCTTAGCTTCATTTTTAACAAATTTTCGAGCCATATTAACAGCATCACTTGCGATTCCTACCCACAACGCACTCCATGTAATGTGCGCAAAAGGGTGCATTGTTTGACTCAAGATATCGGCAAATGGAGTGGGGATAATTTGTTCATTTCTACCCTCTGCGGTAACTGTAAAACCCGAGCTGCAGGTACCGCGAAACCCTAACGTATCCCAACCTGAAATTTGCTCCAGTTCATACTGCCCTTTATTTAATAAAACATGGACTTGATCACTTTTCGCCGCTTGTGGGTTCCGGCGTGCCGTAATAATCAAATCATCCGCATCAATCCCATATGATATTACGGGCGCCTGCTTAACTAATTTGAATGATGACCCACTGCTTTCAACCGCACAAATACTCGAACGCAAATCTCCACCCACTCCTGTTTCAGTAGTGGCCGAAGCAATCAGCCTTTGCTCTTTCGATAATTTTTTCAAGTACTTTTTGAAATAGTCTGACCCATTAGAATTGTGCAGAATACAAGCCACCTGAATCTTGTGCATTGCATAAATCATTGCAGTAGAACCACAATAATGCCCTAACACTTCGCAGATTTTAGCAATCTGCACAATATTTAACCCCATTCCTCCCATATTTTCAGGAAGATAGGCGCTCAGTAACTTTAAATCTTTCAGTGCTTCAAAGCTTTCTTTAGGAAATCGAGCTTTCTCATCGATATCATGAGCATTTGGGGCAATAACTTCTCTACCAACCTTCTTAATGTCAGCAACTAATTTATTGAAATTTTTAGAATTTAGTGATTCATGACTGGACATTTTTTACCCCTTTAAATTTAGAAGGTTTTCCATCACAGTCTGAAGAACACCAAGGTTAAACAGATTGTTTAAAAAACCTGACAGCTTTTGATGAACTCCTTACTCCTGCAACTCATCAACTGCATCAACAATAGCTTCAATGCTACCAAAAGTTTTTCTACTAAGCATCGAGTCTGGAAATTCTATATCAAACTCCTCTTCTACAGCTAACATTAAGCTGACGGTAGCTAAAGAGGTTAAACCTGCATGGTATAAATCACTATCATCTTGTAATTCATCCGCAGATATAGTGAGCCTGCCATGGGCATCCAATATTTTTCTTATCATTGTAGAAGTCATTAATTACCAATTTTCAATAAATAGTTACTTTAAGAAACGTATTATGGAACAATAAATACTGAAATTACGAGCTCTAAATAACGAGCTTGAGCTATTTTATGCATATTACTACTTGTGTTAAGTATGAAGCCAACAGTTTCATACTGTACTATCCATACCTTATGCATGGCTATACGTATTTCCACTAAATGCTTAGATCAAAATATTTTCCAATTATTTTATCGGCCCGACAGAGAAAATACTAAGGTGTGATCATAGAATAACTTTTGTAATGATGATAGTGAATATTCACATCGTTTCAAAAGCCCTTATAATTGATTTTACAACAGTGGCTGCGTATCGTATCGCCCGATGAACAAAACGAAAATCCATTCAGCAAATATAACGACCATTTAAGAGTCTATATCAACCACTCATTGGTTTGTGCTTTTCCGGTCACCTTTAAAGCGATTAAGATCGAGAATCAAATAAGAAACGATCACATGTTAGTTGATTTTATATTGGACATTTATCATGCATAAAAAAATACTTTGGACACTTATACCCGTTGCTCTATTTATATCAAGCCAATCCTTCGCCGCTGAAAGTGCAGGTTTCGCTGAAACCATTGACACATGGTTTGGAGTACTAGTCGGTTACATTGCTACCGTCTCATTTTTTGATATTTTATTTTTCATGGATGATTACAAGCTTCCTTTTGTGGTTGTATGGCTCATTGTCGGAGCGGTCTTTTTCACAATTCGAATGGGCTTTATCAATATAAAAGCCTTCACTCATGCGATTCAATGCGTTCGAGGTCGTTATGACAATCCCAATGATGTCGGTGAAACCAGCCATTTTCAGGCTCTGACTACCGCACTCTCTGCCACTGTAGGTTTAGGCAATATTGCCGGTGTTGCAATCGCTATCAGCATCGGTGGGCCAGGCGCAACGTTCTGGATGATTGTGGCCGGTTTTTTTGGAATGACCGCTAAATTCACAGAATGTACGTTGGCGCAGATGTATCGAAAAGTTCGTCCTGATGG
>CAYXVC010000115.1:0-6555 GCA_964468225.1 uncultured Gammaproteobacteria bacterium | reverse complement strand
CTACAATGAATGCTTCAACATTTTTTTCTTGATATGCCCAATAGCTTTGGCCGGATTCAGCCCTTTAGGGCACACATCCACACAATTCATCACTGTATGACAACGAAATAATTTATAAGGGCCACCAAGATCATTCAATCGTTCTTCAGCCACTTGGTCACGACTGTCATCCAAAAAGCGTGAAACCTGTAACAGTGCCGCTGGCCCCAAGTACTTATCGGGATTCCACCAAAATGATGGGCACGACATTGAACAACAACCACACAAAATACATTCGTACAATCCATCCAAACGATCCCGTTCTTCAGGTGTTTGTTTAAGCTCAACTTCTGGCAACGGATCCTTCGTCATCAAATAGGGTTTTGTGGCACGATATTGTTTATAAAACGTATCCATATCAATGATAAGGTCACGAATCACTGGCGCACCCGGCAAAGGACGAACCTCTATAGGCTCTTTCAGACTCGATAGCAGCGTAATGCAGGCCAGTCCATTTCGACCATTGATATTCATGGAATCCGAACCACAAACCCCTTCACCGCATGAACGCCTGAAGCCCAGAGTCTCATCCTGCTCTTTCAATTTCAACAACGCTTCCAGCAACATCATGTCAGACTGAACTTCTTTCAGCTCATAATCTTGCATATAAGGTGCATCATCTTTTTCCGGATTGTAACGATAAATTGAAAAGTGCATATTAATAGACCCGAGGCTTAGGAGGGAAGCTATCCACAGAGAGTGGTTTCATACGTACGGGCTTATAATCCAGTTTGCGCCCTTCTTTAAAATAAAGGCTGTGTTTGAGCCAACGCTCATCATCCCGCTCTGGGTAATCAATGCGTGAATGCGCTCCACGGCTCTCTGTACGTGCCTGTGCTGATATGACTGTCGCAAGTGCATTTTCAATCAAATTTTCCAGCTCCAGCGCTTCAATTCGAGCCGTATTAAAGACTTGACTGTGATCTTTTAGATAAACCTTATCCAGATCCGCCGCAATTTCGGATATTTTTTCAACACCCTCTTTTAAAACTTCATCACTGCGAAATACACCGCAATACTTCTCCATGGTCTGCTGTAAGCGATTGCGTAAACTATCAACCGACTCCCCTTCACCTGAACGATCCCAACGCGACAATCGCTCTAAAGCTTTCTCAACACTCTTTTCATTGAGTGGCCGATGATAACGATGCTCTTTCAGATAATCGGCAATATGACTGCCCGCTGCTCGACCAAAAACAACAATATCTAATAAAGAATTTCCTCCTAGACGATTCGCCCCATGCACAGAAACACAAGCGCATTCCCCAACTGCATATAATCCCCGCACCGGCTCTTCTGCACCATGTTTCATAGGAACAACCACCTGACCATGACGATTCGTCGGGATTCCACCCATCGTATAGTGCGCTGTCGGATAGACCGGTATCGGAGCCTTAATCGGATCAATATTCATAAACGTCATCGACATATCACGAATGCCAGGCAGACGTTTACGAATCACATCAGCATCTAAATGATCAAGTTTAAGCAAAACATGATCTTTATCAGGCCCACACCCGCGCCCTTCCTGAACCTCCATAAAAATGGCACGGCTTACCACATCCCGACTGGCCAAATCTTTTGCATTGGGTGCGTAGCGCTCCATAAAACGCTCACCTTCAGAATTAACAAGATATCCCCCCTCCCCTCTAACACCTTCGCTAATCAGCATTCCTTTACCTGCAATACCTGTCGGGTGAAACTGAAAAAACTCCATATCCTGCAATGGAATACCCGCTCGCAGCGCCATTGCTAAACCATCGCCTGTATTAATCATAGCATTGGTATTCGTGCGAAAAATCTGGCCGGCTCCACCCGTTGCCAGTAATGTAGTTTTCGCTTCAATAATCAGCACTTTTCCAGTTGCAATCGACATAACGACTGCGCCAAGAATGTCATCCTCCTCGCTTTTAATCAGATCAAGCGCAAAGTACTCATCAAAAAAGTGTGTTTTCACACGAATATTTTGCTGATAGAGCGTATGCAAAATAGCGTGCCCCGTGCGGTCTGCCGCAGCGCAGGTTCGAGCCGCTTGTTCTCCTCCAAAGTTCTGACTTTGCCCCCCAAAAGGCCGTTGATAAATAGAGCCATCCTCTAAACGTGAAAAAGGAACACCCGCATGTTCCAGTTCTATCACCAGTCGTGATGCAGCTCGACACATGTATTCAATAGCATCCTGATCACCCAGATAATCACTGCCCTTAATCGTATCGTACATGTGCCAATGCCAACTGTCGGGCACAACATTAGCGAGCGCTGCATTAATACCACCCTGCGCTGCAACAGTATGTGAACGCGTCGGAAATACTTTTGAAACAACGGCCACATCAGCACTGGTTTCGCCCATCTGCATAGCAGCGCGCAATCCACCGCCACCGGCACCAATCACCAACGTATCAAATTTTCGACGCTCTAATTTATCAATTGCCAATCTGTTTTTTGAAAGTGTCATGATGCCATCCCCAACAATACTCGTCCAAACCATATTCCCATGACAATCAAACTGGTCATAGACAGTGTTAATGCAGTAAATCGCAACCAGACAGGATGGATATAATCAATAATGACATCGCGAACACCGACCCAGGCATGTAACAAAAGAGCAACAAAAAACAGAGTGCTGGTAACAAATACCCAAGGGTTTGACAACCAGAGTTGCCATGCAGAAAAGTCAGCCGGAGGATGGTAAATAAAATGAAAAAACAGATAAATAATAAACAGTGCCAAATAAACAGCACTGACTCGCTGAATCACCCACGCCCGCAATCCATGCATTAACGTATTCAAAATAGAACTCCCAAAGTGAATAGGAAAACGATAAACCCTAAAACAAAAACAATTTGCGCACTTACCCGAGAACTCTTCTTGTCGATTGCTACATCAAAGTCAAGCAGCAAATAACGAATGCCCGCAAACAGATGATGCGCTAATCCCCAGAGAACCAATGCAACAAAAAGTTTAACAAGAGTGGAGTCCAATAAGGAGACAACTTCATTAAACCCTGCCTCCCCTTGCAAAGAGCGTTCAAAAAAATAGATAAAAACCGGAATAAAAAGAAAAAGTATGACACCGGAAACACGATGAAGAATGGACAAGACACCTTGCACAGGGAGCTTAATCTTTAGTAGATTAAGAAAAACGGGTGGTTTTTTTTGAGTTACCATAGCATCCAGTCTAATTTTATATGTGTGATAAAATCAAATATTTATTTACGATTATAACCACTTATCGTAACTTTCTTATTAATTTTCAAGTAATTTTTATATGAATATTGAATGGCAGGACTTTCTCGCTTCCAAAGAAGCAATTTTTGAGGGCGGAGAAAAAACCTATTTTGATAATACAGATCACATTATGACTGACTTATCTCATACAGGTTTAATTTCAGCACATGGTGATGATGCCTCTTCTTTTCTTCAAGGGCAACTCACAAATGATATTAATCAAGTAACAGAAGACAATGCACAACTCAGCGCCTTTTGCTCTCCAAAAGGTCGAGCACTGGCACTTTTTTTGATTTACAAACAAGAGCAAACAACCTACCTGCAGCTTTCTGAAGAACTGATAGAAGCGACATTAAAGCGCCTTAAAATGTTTGTAATGCGATCTAAAGTAACTTTAAAAAATTGTACTGGAGAATGGATTCGATTGGGAATTTCTGGACCTGACAGTGCGCAAAAGCTCACAAAATTATTTTCAGACATTCCTTTAGAAACATACGGCATATCAAAAACCTCTCAACTAACCATCATTCGACTTCCGGGCGTTCACCCTCGTTTTGAATTAATTGGCAAAAATCTCGATGAGATGAAAAACATCTGGTCAACACTCAGTCAATATTTCACCCCTGCTGGATATTCCGCTTGGGAACTTGCAAACATCCATGCGGGCATTCCTGCACTCTACCCTGCAACTGCTGATAAATTTGTTCCGCAAATGATTAATCTGGATGAGCTGAATGCCATTAATTTTAAAAAAGGGTGCTATGTCGGACAAGAAGTGATTGCACGGGTAAAATATTTAGGCAAAGTAAAACGTCGAATGCATCCTGCGACCATCGAATCAACTGCCACACATCAAGCTGGTGACGCTATTTATTGTGGTAACAACGATACAGCAATTGGGCTAATTGTTGCTGCGCAACCAGAAAATGAAAAAAAACAGGCCCTATTGATATCGATAAAAGAAGATTTTATTGAAAGCAATAATATCTATCTGAATAGCGATCAGGAAAAAATACCGATCAAACTGTATGCAGGTAGCTTTCTACTTTAGAGACAAAGCTTTCTGGTTCAATGGGTTTCTGTATATAGCCATCACAACCTGCAGCGAGAATGGCCTCCTGATCACCTGCCATCACTTTGGCGGTCAGTGCAACCACTATCGGTGCATTTTTGATCGCCTGAATACGCCGAGTGGCCTCCAGACCATCCATCCCCGGCATCTGGATATCCATTAAAACCAGAGCTGGCGAATTTGATTGTACTGCTGCCACCGCTTGTTCACCATTACTGGCCTCACAAACGGTATAGCCATTGTGCTCAAGAAGAAAACGTGCCAAATAAAGGTTCTGAGCATTATCATCGGCAATTAAAATTGTGGGTTTTGACATATTTTATTCATCCTTAATTTTACTATAGTGTTGACCCTTCACATAGTATGTCGTGCAATATGATACGGAAAGTCGAGCCTTTACCGGGTTGACTATGCACTGTAATTTCACCCCCTAAAAGCCTAACGAAATGTTGACTGATGGCCAATCCCAGTCCAGTCCCCTCGTACTTTCGCACTGTACGAGTATCCACCTGTTCAAAGGCACCAAAAACTTTATCCAGATCTTTTTCGCATATACCGATACCCGTATCCGTAACTTCGAACACCACATCACTATTTTGTTGATGACAAACTAACGTGATACTGCCCTGTTCGGTGAATTTAATAGCATTACCTATTAGGTTAAGCAATATTTGACGCAATTTGCCACGATCAGTATGTACGAACTCTGGAGCATAACCCGCAAGATTTAAGGACAAACCCTTGGAATCGGTCTGAGTAGACATGAAATCCTTAAGCTCTTCGAGTAATGGCATCAACTCAAAAGTTTCTTTGATAATTTTCAGCTTACCAGCTTCAATTTTGGAGAGATCAAGAATATCATTGATTAGCTCTAGCAGATGGCGGGCAGAACCATAAACCATTTGCAACTGGCGAACCTGTTCTTCATTGACCTCCCCCGCCATGCCATCCTTGATAATACCGGTAAAACCAATAATAGAGTTGAGTGGTGTGCGCAACTCATGGCTCATATTCGCCAAAAATATTGATTTGGCATGGCTGGCTTGCAAGGCAGATTCTTTGGCGTGAATCAACTGTTGCTCCACCTGTTCGCGTTCGGTAATTTCCTGTTTGAGAGATACATTAGCCTCAGCCAACTCGTGGGTGCGATGCACAACCAGCTCTTCAAGACTGTTACGATGCTTTGCCAACTCCTGCTTAAGAGCGGTTCGCTTTGATATATCCCGTGCAATACCGATAAATTTGCGCTGGTTTCCGATCCATAGCTCATTCACACTAATTTCTAATGGAAAGAGAGAACCATTTTTTCGCATACCCTCTACTTCTGTGGCTTTGCCTATTATTTTGGCTTTCCCCGTAGTCAGGTAGTTAGCCATATAAGAGTCATGCCGTTTGCTGTGGTATGCAGGCATCAATATCTTAATGTTTTGGCCTATGGCTTCTTTGGCTGAGTGGCCAAATATTTTTTCTGCTGAAGCGTTGAAATGTTCGATGACGCCTTTTTCATCAATGGTGATAATGCCATCTAGCGCGTTTTCGAAAATGGAACGTAACTCCGCCTCCACCCGACGAAGATTTGTCACGGAATGCCTCAATTTGAATAAAATATAACCTACATAAGCCAGCAGCAATACTGAAACCAGAAAGAGTGCCAACCGGTAACCATTCGCCTTGACAACCAGGCTTTCGTTATAGCGTTGATAAGTGTTGTACAGTGCATCCAGTTGCTGTGAGGTCGGCAGGGCTATGAGCTCCTGCAGTATAGAGTCTACCTTGAGTTTTTGTTGCATGATAATACGCACATGAATCATGATGTTATTGATGTGCTCTTGCAACGGAGTATTCCACTGGTTTTGCAGGTTCGTTAGCTGCCGCAACTGTTTCTCTACCTGCGGGGGGTACACGCTGTCACTGGTGAGGTTGTATATCAAGGTATAATGTTCCAGTCGATTGATGTGATTGATCAATCTCTGGGTATCAGGCTTGGTGCGTGCTAGGGATCGCAAGCGAGTAGTGGCGATGGGCAGAAAGAGGAGTGAATTTTTAAATATCGCCATCTGTGATTTAAGCTGCTCCAACAGCTCCACTTTATACTCAAATGCCTCTGATACTTTTTTCTGATGCATACTGATATCAGTATGTTGAGACATGCTCGCGACGCGTAATGTGTTATTCAGTCGAGCTTGAACTGTAGTAATTTCTCGTGGAGTATCCATGAGG
>CAYXVC010000114.1:0-6653 GCA_964468225.1 uncultured Gammaproteobacteria bacterium | reverse complement strand
GATAAGGGCGCGGCCTACTGCGCGGATAACGGTGATGTTTATTACGATATCAGTCGTTTTGAAAATTACGGGCAGCTTTCAGGTAAAAAGCTGAAAGATTTGCGCGCTGGGGCTCGTGTTGATGTCGATGAAGCGAAAGATGACCCATTAGATTTTGTTTTATGGAAATCGGCGAAACCCGAAGAACCCGCATGGGATGCACCGTGGGGACGTGGTCGTCCAGGGTGGCATATTGAATGTTCTGCCATGGCGACACGTTGCCTTGGCGATCATTTTGATATTCATGGCGGTGGCATGGATCTGAAATTTCCACACCATGAAAATGAGATTGCCCAATCTGAAAGTGCAACGGGTCATCACTATGTGAATGTCTGGATGCATAACGGGTTTGTTAATATTGATAATGAAAAAATGTCCAAATCATTGGGGAATTTTTTCACAATTCGTGATGTATTGGCACGTTATCAGCCCGAAGTCGTACGCTATTTTATTCTCACCAGCCATTATCGCAGTCCTCTGAACTATTCTGATGAACATCTGGATAATGCTAAATCGGCATTAGATCGTTTTTATCTGGCACTGCGTGATCTGCCCGTTTCAAATTTTGAACCCAGTAGTGAATATGGGCAGCGATTTTTTGATGCAATGAATGATGATTTTAATACGCCGGAAGCATTGGCCGTGTTGTTTGACATCGTTCGAGAGATTAATAGTCTGCGTGACTCTGATGCCAAAAAAGCCGCACAATTGGCGGCATTGCTGCGCCATTTGGGTGGCATTATAGGGTTGCTTCAAGAAGATTCAGATCATTATTTCAAAGGCGATGAAGCTGCTGATGGAATCGACAGCGTGGCGATTGAAGCTTTGATCGAAAAACGCAAAATTGCACGTCAAAATAAAGATTGGGCGGAATCAGATCGGGTGCGCGATGAATTACAGTCGCAAGGAATTATCATTGAAGATGGCAGCGGGGGAACAAGCTGGCGTCGTCAGTGAATGAACTGAGTCTTGCGCTGGTTTCATTCTTTGCGGCAACACTTCTACCTTTCAGCTCAGAAGCCGCGTTGTTTGCGGGTATTGCGGCCGGTGTACCGGTATTGAATGCTGTAATTGCATGCTCGATTGGAAACTGCCTTGCATGTTTGCTGAACTTTAAAATAGGCGACTGGCTAAGAGACAAGATGCAGCACAAAATGGAAAATAGCCGTGGCGGGCGGCTTTCGTTGCACTGGATGCAGCGTTATGGAAAAGCAAGCCTGTTTCTGAGCTGGTTGCCCATTATTGGTGATCCACTGACGGTGGTTGCAGGTATGGCGCGAGTGGGTTGGTTATGGTTTATTGGGGTGATATGTACACTTCGAATTGTTCGTTATGTCATCATTGCAGGAATGATAAGTTGAGTGTTTTCAATATAAGACGTACAATTAAATAGAAATGATACGTAGGAGGTTTGTTATGCAAACAAAATTAACGCTGCGTCTGGAAGATGAGCTCATACAACAAGCAAAAGAACATGCAAAGCAGCAAGGGAAATCTTTATCCCAAGTGGTTGCAGATTATTTTAAAGTATTTACGCAAGAGTCCAAACAAAAAAAAATCTCTCCTGTTACTCGCTCATTAATTGGAGTGTTAGAACAGAGTCACCTCGATAAAAATGATTATCAAAAGCATCTGGAGGAAAAGTATCTTTGAAGGTTCTGTTTGATACTAATATTCTTTTGGATGTGATGTTAAATCGTCAGCCCTTTGTAGATTTATCGGCAAATCTTGTTGATTCAGTTGAAAATAGTATTATTGAGGGTTTCTTGTGTGCAACAACGATCACCACAATAGATTATTTAATATCAAAAGCTCACAACAGAGAAAAAGCAAAAGCTGAAATAAAAAAGTTGCTTGATTTGTTCCAAATCTCTGAGGTCAATAAAAAGGTACTTGAGCTATCAATTAATTCAAAATTTACAGACTTCGAAGATGCGGTGCAATATTATTCTGCTGAATGTGTTCATGCCGATGGGCTTGTTACCAGAAATACAAAAGATTACAAACAAACTCAGTTGTCCATCTACTCTCCTGGCGAGTTGTGGGGAATTATTCAAGAAATTCAGCATCCGATATGAGGGATTTATAGGGAATGCCTGAACTCATTAAAACTTACTGGCAGCTCTGTTTGTTACGGCTGGGGCCGCAAGACCTGCCAAACTCCTCAGCTTTGTTATACGCAACACTCGCCGTTTATCTTATTGTTGATTTTGCATTGACCATTCTGGATCTCTCTTTCGGTGCGTCGATACTCGCAGCCTTGCTGGATGCCGGGTTGTTATTGGCATTTACAGGATTGTTGTTGTGGGCGCGCAGTCTGCCAGAGCGGATGACTCAGGCTTTTACAGCACTGCTTGGAAGTGGTGCGTTATTGGGAGCTTTGGCGTTCCCTGCTTTGTCCTGGCAATTTGCTTTGGGCATTGAAAATCCTAATGTCATTATGCCTTCTCTTTTATTGCTGGGTTTGTTGATCTGGAATGTGACCGTGGTGGGACACATCTTTCGCCATGCGCTATCGGGATCGATGGGTTTGGGCATTGGGCTTTCACTGCTCTATGTTTTTATTTCGATTAATATCATGCGCTCACTTTTTTATACGGTTTAATTATGCACATTCATATTCTGGGAATTTGCGGTACATTTATGGGCGGTGTTGCTTTGTTGGCACGTCAATTGGGTTATACCGTCAGCGGTTCGGACGCCAATGTGTATCCGCCTATGAGCACACAGTTGTCGGATGCTGGTATTCGAATCATCGAAGGCTTTGATTCCAGTCAATTTAAACCTGAGCCCGATTTGGTGGTGGTGGGCAATGCCATGTCTCGTGGTAATGCGGCAGTGGAATATATGCTGGAGCGAGGGTTGGATTACACCTCTGGCCCTGCATTTTTAGCGAATTATCTTCTGAAAAATCGCTGGGTTTTGGCGGTTGCCGGAACGCATGGAAAAACGACGACCTCAAGCATGTTGGCATGGATTCTGGAATATGCGGGTTTAAAGCCCGGCTTTCTTATTGGGGGTATTCCAGAAAATTTTGGATTGTCAGCCAGACAGGGAAATGAGCCATTCTTTGTGGTTGAAGCGGATGAATACGATAGTGCTTTTTTTGATAAGCGTTCCAAGTTTGTTCATTATCGGCCACGCACCTTGGTGTTGAATAATCTTGAATTTGATCATGCGGATACTTCTGATGATCTGGCTGCAATCCAGCGGCAGTTCCACCATTTAGTGCGCACCGTTCCCGGCAATGGATTGATTATCACTCCCAGTGCTGATGAAGCATTGAACGAAGTATTAGAGCAAGGGTGTTGGACTCCTTGTGAATATCTCGCAGATCAAACTGCTTGGCATGTGACTGATCGAACCGATGACGGCAGTCAATTCATGGTGATGTTTGCGGATAAAGAAGTGGGGCGTGTTCACTGGTCATTGATCGGTGATCATAATATCGCTAATGGGCTGGCAGCAGTTGCGGCGGCGCGTCATGCGGGCGTGATTGCTGAACATGCTGTTGAGGCTTTGTGTGACTTTAAAAATGTGAAGCGTCGCATGGAAGTGCGAGGCTCTGTGCATGGTGTTACGGTGTACGATGACTTCGCGCATCACCCTACTGCGATATCCAGCACATTACAGGGATTGCGGCATAAAGTCGGCAGACAGCGAATCATTGCCATTTTAGAACCACGTTCAAACACCATGCAGATGGGTATTCATCGTGATACGCTCGCGGCTTCATTAAGTGAAGCAGATCAGGTCTTTATGTATCAGCCCGATGGATTGAATTGGGATTTGAGTGAGGTGACCAAAAATGTCGCAGCGCCCACTGTGTTACTGAATAATATATCGGAAATTGTGAACGAGGTTGTGAAAATGGCTCAGCCACAAGATCACGTGCTGATTATGAGCAATGGTGGTTTTGGTGGAATTCATGATTTGCTAATGAATCAATTAGAAGAGATTAAATAATTGCTACGTAATAAAACAGGGAACAATGCGATTACGGTCGCCATCACTGGCGCATCGGGCGCACTGTATGGTTTGCGTTTGCTTGAGGCATTGCTTGAAGCGGATGAAACTGTCTATCTGTTAATTTCTGATGCAGGTCGAACCGTGATTGAGATGGAGACGGGCCTGTTCGTTCCTGAAGATCCTGATGAGATCGAAGAAATTTTAGGTGAATGGTTTACCGTTGGAGAGGGTCAGCTTCAGGTGTTTGACCAACGAGAATGGACATCACCCGTAGCCAGTGGCTCCAATGTGCCGCGTACAATGGTGGTGTGCCCATGCTCGGGTGGAACGATCTCTGCGATTGCTCATGGTGCTAGCAATAATCTGATCGAACGTGCTGCCGATGTGATGCTCAAAGAGCAGCGACAATTGATTCTAGTGGCAAGAGAAACGCCCTTTTCGACACTTCATCTTGAAAACATGCTGAAGCTCTCTCGCATGGGAGTGACCATTATGCCCGCCAGTCCGGGTTTTTATTATCGCCCCCAGTATGTGGCTGAAATGGTGGACTTTATGGTGGCGAGAATACTTGACCACCTTGATGTTGAGCATGATTTAGTTGGACGTTGGGGGCAGGAGGGTGATGAATGAGGTAACTACACCAATTCCTCTTCAAGCTCTGATTCAAGCACGAGTTTTATTTCTTGATAAATACTCTCCAAGGCGCTAAATTTCTCTATCGCATACTCTAAACTGTCTTCTTTACCCATCATTTCAAGCTCATAAGAGAGTTCACTCATGGTGGTGGCTTTGAGTTGACTGGCACTGCCTTTGATTTTATGAGCGATGAACTTGATTTGTTCGGCATCATTTGTATTAATGGCTTGTTTCAGGTCAGCAAGACTTGCCTCAAAATTATTTACAAAAATTTGAATCAGGTTTTTGAATTGTTCATCATTACCTTGGGTTAACGTACGCAATGGCTCAAGATCACAAGGTTTTTGTGCCGTTGGTGTTGGCTCAATTTTTGTTTCACTATTGCTCGTCGCGCTGTTGTTTGTGATGACCTGGCTGATGGTTTGTTGCAGCTGATTGATATCAATAGGCTTGGTAATATAACCATCCATACCCGCATTCAGGCATTGATCACGGTCACTGACCATGGCGTTAGCAGTGACTGCAATGATCGGGATCTGGCTATTTTCGGTCTCTTCTGAGCGAATTGCTTTAGTGGTAGCAAGCCCATCCATTTCAGGCATTTGAACATCCATCAAAATCAGGTCGAAACTGTTTTTTCGCCACAGTTCCAAGGCTATGCGCCCATTCTTTGCCAGGGTCATTTGGTGGCCCAGTTGTGTGAGAACTAACTTTATGACTTGTTGATTCACTTCATGATCTTCTGCGACCAAAATGTTCAGCGGCGGTATATCTGTATCTGACACTGTATCGTATGCATCATTATTTGTATTTTCCCCCACCTCTTTCTCGCTGGCTGTTTTGAGCATAACGATAAAATGGAAGGTGGAACCTTTGCCCAGTTCACTTTCGACCCAGATACGACCCTTCATCAACTCTACGATCTGTCTTGATATGGTCGTGCCCAGACCGGTGCCGCCATATTGACGTGTGGTTGAGCTGTCTGCCTGGGTAAAGGGTTCAAAAATAGTCGCCAGTTTGTCTTTGGCTATGCCTATGCCGGTATCGCGTACCGAAAAATGCAATGATACAGCGTCTTGGCGGTTTTCTTTCAGGGAAACATGCAGTTCAACTTCGCCTTCATTAGTGAACTTGAGTGCATTTCCCAGTAGATTGACGATCACTTGGCGCAGTCTTCCAGAGTCACCTGATAGATTAATAGGTACATCGTGAGCAATAGAGTCGATGAGTTTAATGCCATTTTTATGAGCACTCATCGTATGCATTTCTATGGTGCTATCGACCAGAGCACGGAGGTTAAATGCTCTGCTTTCCAGAATGAGCTTTCCAGATTCGACCTTTGATACATCAAGAATATCATTAAGTAGTGATAATAAAGTTTTTGCTGAAAAATCAATGGTATTAAGTTGTTTTCTTTGTTCATCGGTGAGTTGCGATTCCAGGGTGAAATGGGTCATACCAATGATTCCGTTGAGCGGTGTGCGCAGTTCATGGCTCATGTTAGCGAGAAAATCTGATTTGGCAATATTTGCTAACTGTGCTTTTTCGGCATAATTTTCGGCATCTTTTCTGGCATATTCAGCTTCGTGCCATAACTTTTCTGATTGCTCTAATGTGGTCTGTAGTTGTTGGGCACTTTGCTCAGCTACATATTTTGCATCCATTAATTCTTTGTTGGTGTGTTCAAGCTCCTGAGTGCGTTCTTGTACTTTGTGCTCAAGTGAAGCGGTCAGTTCACGCAGCTTGCTACGGGACCTGGTGAGCCGGGAGAGCATTTCTTTGAATGAGTGCGCCAGAATACCGATTTCATCATGCCCCATGTTTTTGATTTCAACATTTTCATCACCTGATGCGACACGATCCGCAATCTCACGCAAAGCAATCAGACGGTGGGTTAACAGGCGTGAAGCGACTGCGGCCAGTACACTAATCAATAATATGGCGATGACAGCAACGTAGATCAGCTTTTGCGCCAGCCCCAAAGACTCGGTATGGATGATCTCTTGGCT
>CAYXVC010000113.1:0-6769 GCA_964468225.1 uncultured Gammaproteobacteria bacterium | reverse complement strand
AATGGCTCGTATTTAAAAATTAATAATTTCCAACGACCTAATACATTCGGTTTCGAAATAACCAGGTGGCCATCGCTAAAGTCACAAAGCTAATAATAGCCATAGGCCAATATTGATCAAACAACAGTGCGTATCCATTGCCCTCTAACGTGACTCCTCGCACGATAATGAGAAAATAGCGCAGAGGATCAAGGTAAGTCAGCCATTGAACGACCTCCGGCATATTTGCAATAGGTGTAGAAAATCCAGATAAAATAACTGCGGGTACCAGAAACAAAAAAGCACCTAATATGGCCTGTTGTTGATTGATCACAATCGATGAAATCATTAAACCAATGCCTACAACAGACAATAAGAATAAAAACAGGCCAAGATAGAGTGCGCCGATACTGCCACGTATGGGAATATCAAAAAACACCACCATTAATATGATAATTAATGTCGATTCAAACAAGCCAATAACGATGCCGGGGATGGCTTTTCCTATTAATATTTCCGTGGGACGTAATGGTGTCACTAACAACTGGTCAAATGTACCCGCCTCACGTTCACGTGCAACAGAGAGCGAAGTCACTAATAAACTCACAACCAAAACAAGCAAACCAACAATCCCAGGCACAATGAACCAACGAGACTGTAAATTTTCGTTGTACCAGGCACGAGTTTGCAGAATGACCGTTGGCCCCTGCCGCTCCTGAGAACTGAGCCAGTTACGATTATAATCCAGCACGATTTCACGCAAATAGTTCATCGCCACCATCGCGGTATTCGAGTTGCGGCCATCTAAAATGACTTGCAAGGGAGCTGTTTCGCCCCGTATCAGATTGGACGTGAAATTTTGGCCAATATGCAACACCAATAAAACATCGCGATTATTAATGAGTGGTGAAACTTCCGTTTCATTTTTTATATGGTGAATAACCTGAAAATCAGGTGATCCTTCAAGGTGACTGATTAATTCTCGTGATTCAGCGCCGTGATCTTCATTAAAAATGGCAATGGGTACATTATTAAGGTCATACGTCGCCGCAAACCCGAAGATTAACAGTTGTATGATGGGCGGCCCGATAATAATAAAGCGACTGCGTTTATCACGTAACAGGGCCAGAAACTCTTTTATCGCAAGTGCAAAAATATGTCCAAAATGCATGCATTACTCCAGATGTTTGTGCGATTTTTTCCAGACTAAAGTAAAAAAGAAAATCAGCATGATTAATAATGCCCCACTATTAAACAGAATCACCGGCCAAACATCGCCCGCCAAAAACAGTGTTTGTAAAATAGCAACAAAATAACGTGCGGGTACTAAATGCGTGATCCACTGAATAATTTCCGGCATGGAGTTTATGTCAAACAAAAACCCTGACAATAAGAAGGCAGGCAGAAAAGAGGCGATCAACGCCACCTGCCCTGCAACAAACTGATTTTTAGAAACCACTGAAATCAGTAAACCAATGGCCAGCGATACCAGCATAAATAGTGCAGAGCACATGATTAACAGCCAAAAAGATCCCCGTAGTGGCACATCAAATTGCCACACTCCCAGAGCAACACTCAACAACATGCCTCCCATACCCAAAATAAAATAGGGAATTAATTTACCTGCCAACATTTCGCTCATGCGCAGTGGTGTGACCATCAACGCTTCCATCGTGCCACGCTCCCATTCGCGAGCCACAATCATTGCTGTTAATAGTGAGCCTGTTAAGGTCATGATAATGGCAATCAGTCCAGGCACCAGAAAATAACGGCTGGATAATGCGGCATTAAACCAGACTCGTTGCTCAATATTCACTGGCATAGCCAGAGCGTCTCCCTGACTTTCGGCATAATGGCCTAACCACGAAAGCCACACCCCCTGAATATAACCCTGGGTAATATTGGCCTGATTAGAATCAACCCCATTTACGATGACACCCATAGCGGCTTCATTGCCACTGAGTAAATTTGAGGTGAAGTTATTTCGTAACCATACAATGCCCTCTATTTTTCGTTCATCTAAAGCTTTCTGGGCTAATTGAATCGAGTGAAAACGTATGGGACTAAAAAAGTCGGAACGTTCGAAGCTGCCTGCAAGCGATTGTGTGGCTGCATCCGGCTGCTCAATAACAATGCCCACAGGAATATGCTTTGCATCCAAAGAAACGCCATAGCCAAACAAAAACAGAAGTACGACCGGCATAATAAACGCAATAGAAATACTCGAAGGATCACGCAATATTTGTAAGCTTTCTTTGCGTATCATGCCCCAGAGCCGAAGTTGTGATGCTGCAATCAAACGTCCACCTCCGTAACACGCTGCTGGTGTTGTTCAATGAGTTTGATAAATGCATCTTCCATGGATGGGTCAGGTTTTTTTGTAGTAGATGCCGCCCGTTTCATCTCCTGTGGTGTACCAGCGGCCAGCACTTCACCTTCGGACATAATAACTAAATGATCACAGTAATTAGCTTCTTCCATAAAATGAGTCGTTACCAATATCGTCACGCCGGATTCCGCCAATAAATTGGTACGTTCCCAGAATGCTCGCCGTGCCAACGGATCAACACCCGACGTTGGTTCGTCCAGAAACAAAATTTCAGGTTCATGCATTAATGCAACAGCAAAAGACAAACGCTGTTTATACCCAATAGCCAAGTCACCAGCATTTGTATCCTGATATTGTGTCAAATCAAAGGTAGACAGCGCCCACTGCAAACGCTTTTTTTGATGTTCCCCACGCAAACCATAGGCACTGGAAAAAAATTTCAGGTTTTGTAATACTGACAGGTTAACGTAGAGGGAAAATTTTTGTGCCATGTAACCAATGCTATTGCGTGCCTTGGCTGAAGCTTTGCGCAAATCATGGCCAGCCACAGACAGTGTTCCAGCACTCGCGGGCAACAATCCGCATAGCATTCTGAATGTTGTGGATTTTCCTGCACCATTCGCCCCTAACAAACCGAATATTTCACCGCGCTGAACACTAAAACTAACATTATTTACCGCGATAAATTCACCAAAGCGACGCTGTAAGTTTTTCACAGAGATCACTTTTTCAGTACCACTGCCATGAATTTTCATTTGCAAAGAAGGCGGTTGCGTTTTAACGCGTCGAGTTTTTAATCGAGCAACAAAAGCATCTTCAAATCGGGGCTTTACGGCTTTGATGTGGAAGTTATCAGGAAGGTTAAGCCTGGATTCAGTATTTGTTTTATCATCGACGGGTTCGGCTAAATCATCCAGCACGATGCGAACTGTTTCACCTTCAATCAGCGCATCCAATACCCCAGCGGTCTGACTTAATCGTTTCTGCAATTGTCGATTAGAGAAACCACTAGCACTTACTTGAAATGTTCGCCCAATCACTTTACGGCTAAATGCTTCAGGCTTGCCCTGATCCAGCAGCTTTCCCTCATGCATTAAAACAACCTCATCACAACGTTCAGCCTCATCCAGATAGGCGGTACTTAGCAACACCGTCATACCTTCATCTTGAACTTGCCGATAAATAATCGTCCAAAGCTCACGCCGTGAAACAGGATCAACGCCCACCGTGGGTTCATCAAGAAGAAGTAATTTTGGTAGCCGTATGAGCGCACAGGCCAGACCAAGCTTTTGTTTCATACCGCCCGACAAACGTCCTGCTAAACGCTTGGTAAACGGTGCTAGCCCAGTGATTTTCATTAACTGCTGATAACGTTCAGAGCGATCAGAATGAGCAACGTTTTGTAAATCAGCGTATAAATCCAGGTTTTCCTGAACACTAAGATCTTCATACAAACCGAAGCGTTGCGGCATGTAACCCACGTGGGATTGAACATCCAGCGGCTGAGTTAACACGTTCATATCCAGCACCTGAATATCTCCATGATCAGGAACCAGCAAACCTGTCACCAATCGCATTAAAGTCGTTTTACCGGCGCTGTCTGGACCAATTAAACCAGTCACTTGGCCGCATTTGATATTAAAACTGATTTTATCGAGCGCTTGTATTTTATGCCCACCACTCTGAAAGGCCTTGCTCACATCAGATAGTGTCAGAGCATAGTCATTCACTGCTATTGCCCACAACGATTGGTCGTAATATTAGCCCCTGTCTGGCCCAGTTTAATTAAGACCGTTGCCGGCATACCTAATCTTAGTTCGTCTTTAGGGTTGCAGACATAAATTTTAGCGGAATAGACCAAGCGTGTTCGTAACTCGGCTGTCTGTACATTTTTTGGCGTAAATTCAGCTGTGGGCGAGATGTATCCCACCCAACCTTCATAGGCTTTATTCGGGTAACTGTCTGTATGAATTGTCACCTTTGTCCCTAATGGAGTTCTTCCTAATACAGTTTCCGATAAATAGACCCTGACCCAAACAGGATCAGTCAATGCCAATGTAAGCACTGGGGTCTGTGGAAATGCCATGGCACCGGGCTCCAGAATACGATTGCGAATAATGCCATCTTCCGGAGCAGTTAAACTCGCATCTTCCAGGCGTTGTTTCACCATAGAAAGACCCGTTTCACGAACGGCTAATTGTGCTTTCGCTATCGCAATATCTTCTGTACGAGAACCCTCTTTTAACAATGCCAGATTTGCTTTTGCCGCAACCATTTGTGCGGTGGCTACATCTGCCTGAGAATGCAGCGTTTCTACATCATCAGGACTTGCGAGATTTTTGTTGAGTAATTTTTCCATACGTCGATAGGTGTCATTCGTAGCTGTGGCTCTGGATTTTGTCGCTTCGTACTCTGCTTGCGCTCTACGAATTTCCTGTGGGCGATTGCCTGCCTCCAATTTAGTGACCACCCACTGCTGAGCGAGTAACATCGCCTCTGCTTCGGCTAGTTGAGTCGTCAATAATTTGGTATGCAATTGAGCCAACAATTGTCCATTTTTTACCCGATCACCTTCTTGCACTAAAATCTCTTTAATGTGCTCGCTGCTATTAAATGCAAGTTGTACCTCTCGAATATCTACATTGCCATAAAGTGTTAATGTAGATTCATCATCATCCTGTTGACCGCCGAGCAAGAAGTAACCCATTGTTATCATGACAACGATGACTGCAATGGAAATCAATATTTTTTTCTTTTGCATCTTTGCCACTCCGGTGAATACTTCTGATTACAAGTGTGAACGCACCCAACTCACAATATCTCCTGCACTCATGGCGCCGGGCTGACGAGCAACCTCTTGCCCACCACTAAACAGCGCCAGAGTCGGAATACTGCGGATACCATATTGAGTTCCAAGTGCTTGCTCAGCCTCGGTGTTGACCTTCGCCAATCGTACCTGTGGTTCCAGCTTTTCGGCCGCCTGCGCGAAAGCGGGTGCCATCGCTTTACAAGGACCACACCAGGGTGCCCAAAAATCCACCAATACAGGAATGTCGTTACGTTCAATATGAGTCATAAATGTCGTCGCATTCAATTCGACAGGATGAGCACTAAAGAGTGGCTGGTGGCATTTACCACACTTGGGTTGGTCACCCAATCGAGCTGCAGGAATGCGATTGACCACCAGACAGTGAGGACAAACAATGTGAAATATATCGCTCATGAAATTTTGTCTCCCCAGTGAAATGACATGCCACTTTCGTCAGTAGACTCCAGTGCCGCCAACCGAACCCGTAATCTGGTATTCGCCTCCAGTAATTCCAATGCCAGAGCTGCACCGGCCAGATTCAGCCCTAGATCTCGTTGCAGGCGTTGAACGATGCTGATACGTTTTACACTCAAACCATCAAAGCACCATTGATGTTCACACCCTCGTGGTTCCAGTATCCCCTCCTCCACCAGCTGTATCAACCATTCAGTCTTGGTATCACAAGTCTGACTCAGCTCGTCCAGCGACCATTCCACTTCTTCTTCAACAATATGCCCTTTAAATACATAAGATTCGACTTTCATTTATACCCCCAGAACGGCGCGCGGATTAAACGCCAGTTTTTGTTCCATCTCCCTATATAAAGCCTTGGCTTCATCCGTATCTGCTTGCGGTAACACCACCTGCAACACCATATAAAGATCACCGGCTGGACTCCCCGGAATGCCCTTTCCTTTAACCCGCATTTTGCAACCTGATTTGGAGTTTGGCGGAATTTTCAGCTCAACCTTGCCTGCTGGCGTGGGCGCACTCACTTTTGCCCCTAAAGCAGCCTCCCAAGGAGCAATAGGCAAATCAAGATAGACATCCCGCCCTTCCAATCGATAGAAAGAGTGAGACTTAAACTCAATTTCGAGATACAAGTCCCCCGCTTTTCCCTGACCCGCACCTACGCCACCCTGACCTGCCAATCGAATATGCTGACCCTGGCTCACACCTTTGGGAATGCGCACATTAAGCGTACGATCTTTAATTTGGGGTCGTCCATCAGGGCCCAGCTCTTTATGGTGCAAGGTAATCATGCGTGTTACACCGTGGTATGCGTCTGCCAGTTCGATCAGTACCTTCGCATAACTGTCTTCACCGCGCTGGTTAAATTGAGCTCGGCCATGACCCGTATAACTCGCCTTCCCAAACAACGATTCAAAAAAATCACTGGACTGTGAAGCGTCGGCTCCGGCATAACTACCGCCATGAGATTCAGATCCCTGCCCCCAATCGGGTGGTGGATGAAAATCCTGACCTGATTTCCAGTCAGCACCTAACTGGTCATAGGAGGCTCGTTTTTTCGGATCCTTCAAGACCTCATAGGCCTCTCCTATCTCTTTGAAACGCTCCTCAGCATTGGCCTCTTTACTGACATCAGGATGATACTTGCGTGCCATTTTTCGATAAGCACGCTTAATCTCATC
>CAYXVC010000112.1:3604-6792 GCA_964468225.1 uncultured Gammaproteobacteria bacterium | reverse complement strand
GTGACAGGCCGGTATTCTAACCAACTGAACTACCGCTCCAAAATGGTGGGTGCTACAGGGGTCGAACCTGTGACCCTCGCCTTGTAAGGGCGATGCTCTACCAGCTGAGCTAAGCACCCAATTTTCTAGCCTGCTTTAACAGCATCTTTAAGCGCTTTACCTGGCTTAAACGCAGGAACTTTTGAAGCAGCAATACTAATTGCTTCGCCGGTTTGAGGATTGCGACCCGTACGCGCTGAACGCTCACGAACAATGAAGGTACCAAACCCTACCAACGAGATCTGATCACCTTTTCTTAAGGTTTCAGTGACTGCATTAATCATTCCATCCAAGGCCTTCCCAGCATCTGCTTTGGATATATCAGCAAATGCAGAAATCTCATCAATAAAACCAGACTTATTCACAGGCATACTCCCCTATTTATTATTAATAAACTCAAAACGATAAAGAGTGCGAACTTTACATCAAGAGCGAAATAAACACAACAGTTTTACCTGCTGTTACTACACTAAACGCTTGCTGTATTAGTGTTTGCATTCTAGTGGCGCGAACTTTACAGCGCACAATTAAGCTTGTCAACGAAAATATTTTTTTATGAAAAGAAACCACTTCACAAATAACAGTGCAGAGTGGCTTCAGGATGGACTATCGGGATCTTTAAGATTTAATGAGGCCTGATTTCGGCACCTGTAACAGGGCCTGAAACCCTCTTTGATACCGCCTCTATTTCTTTATCAGAAAGCGCCTGAGGTGGTTTAATTAGTGCCGCCGCCAATACTTCATCAATCCACTGAACAGGCGTTATATTTAAATGTTTCTTAATATCTTCCGGAATTTCTGCAAGGTCTCGTACATTTTCTTCAGGAATCAAAACCGTCTCTATCCCGCCTCGATGTGCAGCCAGTAATTTTTCTTTGAGACCACCAATAGGCAACACCTTGCCCCTCAGTGTAATCTCTCCCGTCATTGCAAGATTGGAGCTCACAGGAATTCCGGTTAACACTGAAACCAAAGCAGTACACATTCCAATACCAGCACTCGGACCATCCTTAGGAATGCCTCCTTCTGGCACATGAATATGAATATCATGCTTTTGATAAAAATCAGGTTGAATCCCCAATTTCGCTGCCCGACTTCGCACCACCGTCATAGCCGCCTGTATCGACTCTTGCATCACATCGCCCAACTGTCCGGTAATGCTAAGCTTCCCTTT
The DNA here is from genome assembly GCA_964468225.1 of uncultured Gammaproteobacteria bacterium. GTDB lineage: Bacteria > Pseudomonadota > Gammaproteobacteria > JAADGQ01 > JAADGQ01 > S141-38. The sequence continues at coordinate 5,579 of CAYXVC010000112.1, read as the reverse complement.
ACCTGGCACCTTGGCAGCTTCAATCACTAACAGATCTCCACCGACTTCAGTCCATGCAAGACCCGTCACTTGCCCTACCTGAGCTTGCTCCTCAGCAAGCCCGTAGCGGAACCGTTTCACACCAAGGTATTTTTCAAGATTACGTGTACCAACAGAAATTTTCTTCCCTTTGCTTTCTTTCAAAAGGATACTCTTAACCACCTTGCGACAAATTTTTGAAATCTCTCGCTCTAAATTTCGCACACCCGCTTCCCGCGTATAGTAGCGAATAATATCCCGTACAACACCCTCAGAAACACTGACCTCATCTTTTTTCAGGCCATTATTTTTCATTTGCTTTGGAATAATATATTTCATAGCAATATTCAGCTTTTCATCTTCGGTATAACCTGACAACCTGATGACTTCCATTCGATCAAGCAATGGAGCTGGAATATTCAAACTGTTTGCTGTTGCAACAAACATGATATCTGAAAGATCATAGTCTGCTTCCAGATAATGGTCATTGAATGTATGGTTTTGCTCCGGATCCAGCACTTCAAGCAGTGCAGAAGCGGGGTCACCTCTAAAATCCATTGCCATTTTATCTACTTCATCCAGTAAAAACAGTGGATTATTTGTTTTAGCTTTAGATAAGCTTTGTATGATTTTCCCCGGCATTGCTCCGATATAGGTACGTCGATGGCCACGAATTTCAGCCTCATCTCGCACACCACCCAAAGACATTCGCACAAATTTGCGACCAGTCGCTTTTGCAATAGAGTTTCCAAGCGTTGTTTTCCCTACCCCTGGTGGCCCAACCAAACATAAAATAGGCCCTTTTAATTTTTTAACACGCTGCTGAACTGCTAAATACTCCAGAATCCGCTCTTTAACTTTCTCAAGCCCATAATGATCTCCATCCAGAGTTTGCATTGCTTCGTCCAGATCATGTTTGACCTTGCTGCGTTTTTTCCAGGGAAGTCCGACCATCCAGTCAATATAGTTTCTAACCACCGTTGACTCGGCGGACATAGGCGACATCATTTTTAGTTTGCCAAGCTCGGCAACGACCTTTGCTTTAGTCTCCTTCGGCATGCCTGCTTTTTCAATTTTCCGGGCAAGTTCTTCAATCTCATTCGGTGCATCTTCCATATCCCCCAGCTCTTTTTGAATCGCCTTCATCTGCTCATTCAAATAGTATTCTCGCTGGCTTTTTTCCATCTGGTTTTTCACGCGACCACGGATACGTTTTTCAACCTGAAGCAGATCTATTTCCGACTCCAAAAGCACCATAAGACGCTCCAGCCGAGCTGCAATATTTTCAATCTCCAGAACTTCCTGACGCGCCTCTATTTTAAGCACCATATGGGCTGCAACGGTATCCACTAAACGGCCCGGATCTTCAATGCTTGCCAGTGATGCAAGAAGCTCTGCTGGCAAACTATTATTCAACTTGACATACTGTTCAAACTGCCCAAGCAGAGATCGGCACAGCACCTCAGTTTCCCCATCCTCTGAAGGCACATCATCAAGCATGGCAATATGTGCCGAGTAAAAATCATCCGTTTCAAAAACATCCAGAAGCGTTGCACGTCTGACACCTTCAACCAACACCTTCACAGTGCCATCAGGAAGTCTTAATAACTGCAATATTGTTGAAAGCGTTCCTGAATTGTAAATATCATCAGGCTTAGGATCATCAACCGTCGCATTTTTTTGAGCAACAAGCATGATCTGCTTATCACCTTCCATCGCAACCTGAAGTGCCTTTATTGATTTTTCCCGCCCGACAAACAGGGGAATGACCATATGTGGATATACAACCACATCCCTTAACGGCAGTATCGGAAATAACACCTTATCGGAAACTTCATCGTTATTTTGTTCCATAATCACCCTTCCTCAAATGATCAATTACACTATATTTAATAGTGGCTAGACCTGCCAGCTTCATCAGGGCATGTGTCGCAAGATTTATAGAAAATACGTTAAA
>CAYXVC010000112.1:0-3504 GCA_964468225.1 uncultured Gammaproteobacteria bacterium | reverse complement strand
GATTATTTACCTGCAGTTATTGCTGTCTGCTTCTGCTCACCGCCATCAAAGATCAAGAGCGGCTCAGCCTCGGAATTAATAACCCCTTCATCAATAACAACCTTGCTCACATTATCCATTGAAGGCAAATCATACATCGTGTCAAGCAGCACTCGCTCTAAAATAGAACGCAAACCCCGGGCACCCGTTTTACGCTCCATCGCTTTTGATGCAATGGCCTGCAATGCATCTTCACGAAATTCAAGCTCGGCATCCTCCATTTCAAACAGACGTGAATACTGTTTTATCAGCGCATTGTTTGGCTCCGTCAAAATTCGAACCAAAGCCTCCTTATCCAACTCTTCCAGAGTCGCCAATACAGGCAAGCGCCCAATAAACTCAGGAATCAAACCGTATTTAACAAGATCTTCCATCTCGATACTAGAGAGTAGCTGACCAATCTGACTCTCATCGTCTTTGCATTTCACCTCCGCTGAAAAACCAATACCGCTCTTCTCAGTTCGATCACGAATCACTTTATCCAACCCAGAAAATGCGCCTCCACAAATAAAGAGTATATTGCTGGTATCGACCTGTAAAAATTCTTGCTGGGGATGTTTTCTGCCTCCTTGAGGGGGTACAGAAGCAATAGTTCCTTCAATCAGCTTCAGCAATGCTTGCTGAACACCTTCACCTGAAACATCCCGAGTAATTGATGGATTATCTGATTTACGTGAAATCTTATCAATTTCATCAATATAGACAATTCCTGACTGGGCTTTTTCAACATCATAATCACATTTCTGCAACAGCTTCTGGATGATATTCTCGACATCCTCACCCACATAACCTGCTTCAGTTAAAGTGGTTGCATCAGCAATGGTAAAAGGAACATTCAACATTCGAGCCAGTGTTTCAGCCAACAGTGTTTTACCACACCCGGTTGGGCCTATGAGTAATATATTACTTTTGGAAAGTTCAACATCACTCTTGTTTTCACTCATCGCATTTAAGCGTTTATAGTGATTATAAACAGCTACTGACAACACCTTCTTTGCATGAGACTGACCGATAACATAATCATCAAGAGTCTGTTTAATTTCACGAGGTGAAGGAAGTTTTGTGCCTTCAATAGATGCGGGCTGATCGCTGACCTCTTCCCGAATAATATCATTACATAATTCGACACATTCATCACACACAAATACTGCTGGACCTGCAATCAGCTTACGCACTTCATGCTGACTCTTTCCACAAAAAGAGCAATAAAGTAATTTTTCACTATCGCTTTTATTCTGATTGTCGTCACTCATAACAGTCTCCGTTTTATCATTTTTTCGGGCAATACAACTCGCAATTTTTCAAACAATCATACCCGATTTTAAAAACAGGCAATAATTCAAACATCCCTATGAGTCATCACCGTATCAATAATTCCATATTCAGCGGCTTCCTTTGCGCTCATAAAATTATCACGATCCGTATCTTTCTGTATCACACCCATCGGCTGCCCAGTATGTTTCACCATGATGTTGTTCAATCGCTCTCTCACAGAAAGAATTTCTCGCGCATGAATATCAAAATCAGAAGCTTGCCCCTGAAATCCACCTAATGGCTGGTGAATCATAACCCGTGAATGAGGCAAACAATAACGCTTATCCTTAGCACCACCCGTCAACAACAGTGCGCCCATGCTTGCAGCCTGACCAATACACAAAGTACTCACGTCGGGCTTGATAAACTGCATGGTATCGTAAATTGCCATTCCCGCACTCACAGAACCTCCGGGGGAATTAATGTACAAATGAATATCTTTCTCAGGATTTTCTGATTCTAAAAACAGCAATTGAGCCACCACCAAATTAGCCATATGATCTTCAACAGGCCCCACCAGAAAGATAACTCGCTCTTTTAAGAGACGCGAATAAATATCATACGCACGCTCACCTCGAGCAGACTGCTCTACAACCATAGGAACAAGAGATTGAGTCATCGCTCCTGAAATTCCTTGATTCATTGTATCAATCATTAATTTACCTTCGTTGTCATTCATCAATTAGCGAGTGCCTCCTTTATTTAGGCCGCTTGCTTATTATCAACAAGATCACTCATGGTCATTTTTTTTTCGGATACATCAGAATTTTCCAAAACCCACTCAACCACCTGATCTTCAAGCACCAGAGATTCAACCCCAGCCAAACGCTGACGATCTCCGTAATACCAATTAACGACCTCTTCAGGTTTTTCATAACCCGAAGCAATCATATTTACAGTATCGCGCACACTTTCTGCTTTAATTTTAATATCTTGCTGCTTTGCTATTTCGGAGAGAATAAGCCCTAAAGAAACTTTACGCTCGGCTTGTTTTTCAAAAACAGTTGCTGGCAGTTGCATATTAGCGGCATCAATACCTTGCTGCGCCAATTTATCTGAAAACTCCTTACGCAAATTTTCCATCTCTTCATGAACCATTACTTTTGGAAGCTCTACATTGTTGGCTTCCAGCAATGCATCCATCACGTTGCTCTTGATTTTATCTTTCAAACGCTGCCCAAGTTCTACACCGCATCGCTCTTTTACCTGAGTGCGAAACGCATCGACATCGCCATCGGCAACACCTAAATTCTTTACAAACTCTGAGTCAACTTCCGGCAATTTTGGTTCAAAAACAGTATGCACCTTAACTTCAAAAGAAACGGGCTTGCTTGCCAGATCTTTAACATGATAATCATCAGGAAATTCCAAGTTTAAAGTAAGGTCTTTACCAGACTTAGCGCCGATTAGTCCTTCCTCAAACCCCTTAATCATTCCGTTTGAACCTAGCGTAACAGAGACATGCTCACCACGATTACCATCGAACTCTTCATCATCAATGGTGCCAACAAAATCAATTTCGACACGATCCTTATCTTTTGCTTTACGATTAACCTTATCCCAGGAGAGACGCTGCTCACGTAAAGTATCAATCATTTTATCAATATCTTCGTCAACCACTTCAGCCAGTGGTTTTTCAATTTTCATTTCTGCGGTTGGTGCAATTTCAATCTCGGGGAATACTTCAAAAATTGCAGCAAATTGCAACTCTTCTTCTTTTTCAACTTCAAATCGTGGTGGCCCCGCCAATTTCAACGCCTTTTTTTGAACCGCTTCAGAAAAAGTATTACGCACCAACTCATCAAGAACTTCCTGTTTAACATGGGCACTATAACGACTTTTTACAACACTCAAGGGGACTTTTCCCGGACGAAACCCATCAATTTTTACTTTTTTGGAGAGCGATTTTAAACGCGCTTGCATCTCCTGGTTCACCTTGTCAGCCTCAATCCCCATACTCATACGGCGCTCAAGACCTTGAGTTTCAGTTAATGCAATTCCCATCTCAACTCCTCAAAAAAAACAATAAATAACTATTCCAACCATGCTTTATTATCCCGCCCGAAAATATGGCAGCCAATAGTAGTCTGCACACCTTTAAATTTAACATCGATTGGAATAAAAAAATATAATAAATGGTGCGAAAGGAGA
>CAYXVC010000111.1:0-7154 GCA_964468225.1 uncultured Gammaproteobacteria bacterium | reverse complement strand
GCAGCAAAGTAGCTAAAAAACAGAGTCAGGAAAAAAGTAAAAAATAATTTTATTTCATCACCATAAAGACCCGTGTTAACAATAATAAGCACTGAGATTCCAACAAATATGTTGTGATACAAATAAGTGCTGTATGAAATTTCACCGTATTGTTTCAGGAATCTGGTAATAAAAGACTCTTTAATATCAAATTTTGTATATATAACCACAAAAACACTCAGTATTGCTAGTAAACCGTATAAATTCCAGTTGAGTTGCTGATTATAAAATATTTGTTTTGGAAGGTGAAAATAGTTGTTTTTTACCGCTGCCGCTATTGTGAAAAGTAAAATTAATAAAATAATACCTGACCGCATACTCATCTGTATGTTTATTTTTTTTTCAGTATACAAATATCCAATTAAAATTCCTCCACAGAATGTAAAGGCTAAAGTGAATACTTCATATCGATCAATCTCAATGAGTTGAAGCGAGCCTATAAAATAAAGGGCAACCGCGATAAGAACAAGGCCTGATATACGAGCGAATAATATAGCAGCAATTAGTAGAGGAAATATAATATAGAACTGAAATTCAACAGGAAGGCTCCAGTATGCGACGTTTATTATATTATTGGGGCCTGTAATGTTAAATGTCAGGCTCAGGTACTGGAGGATATTGACAAAAGAAAAATCACTGTTTGCGAGAAATTCTATCCATAAACCTCTCGGTTCATTTAGGTAAAAATATTCAAATATTTTAATGAAAACCAAATAGAATAATATAGATACAAAGAAGGCGGGCCATATTCTGAATACTCGCTTTATATAAAACTTGATGATTCCCCTGTGGTTATCAAAACGTCTGTTACTGATCCATAGTGCGCAACCACTTAAAACAAAAAAGAGTGCGACCCCGAAAAACCCCAGCCCCAAAAAGTCCATAGGTGGAAAGCGGCTTGTTACGTCGGAGTCAGAATATTTGACTTTAGTGGCATCTATTGAATGAGCTACAATCACTAAAAATGCAGCAATCCCTCTTAACCAGGTCAGTTGTTCTATATGTTTGTATTCCATGAATAACTTTATGACTTGTTTCTAAGATTAAGTTTTATACATAAAAAGATTTATTTAGAGCAGAAAGAGAGGGAGAAAACTCTATTGTGTAGGCAACTGCTTTCGCGCTTATTTCGTTAAAAATTAATTTAACAGGAGATACTATATATTGCAATGTCTTAAGGTTTTTTAGCAGGCCAATCGAACGCGCTCAACTGCGTTTTCTAGGATAACGGTCTAAAATAGCATTTTGTATTCAAGTGAACCTGGTCGCTTTGTAGAAGTAGGTCGATTGGCCACCATTTCATTTCGGAGTGTTGATCGTCTGCAATAATTTTTACTTCCTGCTCCAGTTCGATCATGAAGGCTAATACCACATAATGGGTGTTGACTCCCTCTTCACCGAGATAGTTGTCTGAATAGATATGGTCAAAACCACCCAGAAGCTTCATCTGGCTGAATGAAAGCTCTATACCTAATTCGGTCGAAGAGATTCGTTTGATCGCATTTGCAATCTCTTCATTTTTTCGTATCCGTCCACCCGGTACAAACCAATAGCCTTGAGCAGGGCGGTTGAGCCGCTTACCTAACAGGGCTTCACCTGCGCTATTTTTTAAGATCAGATCAATGGAAACAAGTGGAGTGGCATCAATAATTTTTAGAAAGGCTTGATCTTGCATGGTGTTCCAGTTTTTGTTCAAGAGCTTGCTTTATCATATCTAACAACTCCGATTGTTGCCACGGTTTTTGCAGCAGGAAAGGAATTTCAGCGTCGTTGAATTTACTGTGGCGTAGCGCACCTTTAGCGTCTCCAGTGATGACGATAGCTGTAGCATCAGGTTGTAGCTGCATAAAGCGTTTGATGAATGTTAGGCCATGCATCCAGGGCATTTTGTAGTCGCTGATAACGATGTCATAATGAATGCTCTTGGCTTTCATTAGTGCGATTTCAGGTGATTTGATGGCGGTGATGCTGTATTGCGGAACGCTCTCTAATTCTCGTTTGAGTGCTTTTAGAACATTTTCTTCATCGTCAATAACTAGGATGGAATATTGCATACCTTACCTCGTGGTGAGTCTGTTACTGGAACAGGGCGTACGTAGAATAAAAATTCGTAGCCGAATGTTTTTTCCAGTTGTTCGATTTTGTTGATCAATTTGTCGTTGAGCTGATGGCCTTTGGAGAGCAGAAGAACACCATTTTGATCAATTAAATCACGCGTGAGTACCATGCTCTCTTTTAGTGTATTCGATTTTAGGCACTGCTCGGCTGAAGGTTCATCCTTTTCTGACTCCAGTAGTTTTATGAAGCGCTCAACAATTTCTTCATCGTATCGGCGGCCGCACTCTTTGAGCAAAAATTTACGTGCTTCCAATGAGGTGTGCAGGTGTCCGGTCAAGTGGCCAGTCAGCAGGGCATTATAATCATCAACAATCGAAAGAATGCGAGCACCGAGTGGAATCTGCTCATCACACAGTTGATCCGGGTAACCTTTGCCATCAACGTGTTCGTGGTGGGAACGAATCAGGTCGGCTGCGCCGTGCAAGGGTTCCAGAGCAATTAATGCGGCTTGCCCGAGCGCCGGGTGCTTTTCAAACTCTTTACGCTCATCGTTGCTCATCTCGTTGTAGGATTGATTGAGTAACGCATCAGGCAGGGCGATTTTACCCACATCGTGGAGCAGCGCCGCGAAAAAAAGATCTTGAACCTCATCTTCCGGCAACTCCATAGTGATGCCCAGTTGCCTCACTTGCTCTGACACACGGCGGCTGTGGCCTGCCGATTCCACGGTTGTGTTTTCGCGTAATTCAATAAGATTGGCAAATATTTTGACGGACGTGGTGTACTGTTTTTTGAGTGAACTGTGAGCCTCTTCCAGAAAATCCATGGTTTGGCGTACCTCTTCGGTACGGGCTGCCACTCTCTTTTCCAGCGTGGTATTGAGCTGGGTTAACTCTTCATTTTGGCGGTGGGTGAGCGCTTCCAGTCGGGCTTTTTCATCCTCCAGATCTTTAAGTTTCAAGGCTTGCTGTACTGCCAGAGTCAGTTCGTGCTCTTCCCACGGTTTGCTGACATAGCGGTAAATGTGACCGTTGTTCACCGCAGCGATCGTGGAGCCAATGTCGGAGTATCCGGTGAGCAAGATGCGAACCGTGTCAGGCCAGTGCTGCGCTGCTTTTTCGAGAAATTCAGCGCCGTCCATTTCGGGCATACGCATGTCTGAAACAATCAGATCAACCGACTCTCGTGCCAGCAGGTCAAGCCCCTCTACGCCACTGGTCGCGGTGTGTATTTTATAACCCAGTGGGCGAAAGAGGCGCTTCAATGAAGAGAGAATGTTTGATTCGTCATCAACAAACAGAAGTGTTGCCATTGCTTGTTTATTCATTACTTGTTGGTCTCTGTTGTTTTATCCGGGTGTTGTATCGGTAGGCGGATAGTAAAGTGAGTACCTTTGTCTACCTCACTCACTACATCAATGCGGCCGTGATGTTTTTTGATGATGCTGTAGGAGAGCGACAAGCCCAGCCCAGTACCGATTCCCACGGGTTTGGTGGTGTAAAAAGGTTCGAATATGCGTTTAAGGTTTTTCTCGGGAATGCCCTTGCCGGTGTCACTGATTTCTACCCATACTTCGTTTTGATTGCAGCCGGTGCGCAGGGTAATGGTGCCCTGTTTTTCGATGGCATGAGCGGCGTTGACTAATAAATTCATAAAGACCTGATTGAGTTGTGAAGCGAGACATTCTACTTGTGGCAGATCGCCATACTCTTTATGAATTTCTGCTTTGTATTTCAGTTCGTTGTGTACGATGTTCAGTGTGCTGTCCAGCCCATGGTGTAGATCAGCGCACTGCCATTCCGCTTCATCGACATGGGAGAACTCTTTCAGATCCTGAACAATTTTCCTGACGCGCTCTGCTCCTTCCTGAGATTCGCGTACCAGAGCAGGCAGGTCTTCTTTGATGTATTCAATATCAATCTCCTCTTTGAGGGATCGACAGGGCTGGATCAGCTCGGGCTGGCTGTTTTCCAGTTTATTCTCCAACTGCTGATAGCATTCAACTAACTGAATCAGACCATCGGTATAGCGTTGCAGTGTGCCAAGATTGGAGTTGATGTAGCCAATGGGGTTGTTGATCTCGTGCGCGACACCAGCGGCGAGTTGACCAATGGCGGCCATTTTTTCATTTTGCAGTAGTTGGTCTCGTGCTTCTTGCAGCTCTTGTATCAGCAGCCGTTGTTGCTCTGCCATTGCCTTGCGTTCTGCTTCTGCCTTGAACAGGCTCGTGACGTTATGCAGGCTGCGAGCCAGTGTTTCCGGTTTCAGTTTGCCTTTCGGCAGATAATCATTGGCTCCGGCATGCAGCATTTCCACGGCCAGCTCTTCATCGCCCTGACCGGTCATCATCACGACCGGCGTATCAATCTGTGCTTCGCGCAATTTTTTCAGCAGTGACAGGCCATCACCATCCGGTAGTTGATAATCGAGAAGAATGCAGTCGTAGCGATTGGCTTGCGCGGCTTCAAATCCTTCTGTACTACTCGCTGCTTCCTGTAGTGTTGTGTGAATCGTTGTCGCTTTCAAGGTGCGTTTTGCGGCCATGCGGTCGACTTCATCGTCATCAATGAGCAGAATTTTTAAGGGTTTGTCGGTATCAATTTTCATGATTCACCTCGGGTTGTTTGGGCCATGTAAAGCGAAAGGTGCTGCCTTGGCCTTCGGATGATTCCAGTTCGATTGATCCCCCTTGCTCTTCGACAATTTTTTTCACCAGAGTTAAACCCACGCCGGTGCTCTCAAAAGTATCGCGGGCCTGTAGCGTCTGAAAAATTTTGAATACCTTTTCGTGGTACTCCTCGGCGATGCCCGGCCCGTCATCGGCGACACTGAATTGATAAAATTCGCCCTGATCTTTGACCGAAATCCAGATATGACCGTCGTCTTGTGTGCGGTATTTAACGGCATTGCTGATCAGGTTGGCAAACACTTGAGAGAGACGTACCCTAGCCGCATTCAGAGTGGGCATGTCAGGGCTTATCTCGATATTAAAATCTGCCGGGGGCGCTAGGTTTTCTATGGTTTCTGTGAGTAGCGCACCGACATCCACTTCACCGATATCGACGGATACGCGACCGACACGAGAATATTCGAGAATGCCTTCGATGAGTGCCTCCATGCGATGAACGCGGCCACGCATGAGTTTCATCTGTTTGCGGGTGTCGTCTGTCAGACTCTCTTCCAGATCTTCTTCAATCCATTCGGAGAGGTTGGCGATGGCACGAAGTGGTGCTTTCAGATCGTGAGAAGTGACGTAGGCGAATTGGCCAAGCTCATGATTGCTGCGTTCCAGCTCTTTTGCTTTGTCAGCCAGCTCGGCGGTGCGTTCCTGCACACGCTGTTGTAACTCCACTGAGGTGCGACGCAATCGGCCAATGACCGAACCGATACCAATAATACCCAGCAGGGCAATGGTGCCAAAGATGGCCATGGTTCCTTTCAGGTCACTCTGGGTTTGTGCGACCACTTGATCCAGAGGAAAATCAACTTCCAGAATGCCTCTTAGATCACCGACTTTCCAGTCATTCTTCGGGGTATCCGGGTGGTGGTTGTGGCACTGAATACAGGCGGAGCGCATGACATCGGCGGTGGCGTAGCGTAAGTATTTATTACCATTATGTTCCATAAAGCGATAAAAGGGTTTGTCAGGGTTTTGGCTGAGAAACTGCCATGCTTCTTCCTTGTATTGATCGCGCAAACCTCCTGTCTCTTGTCGCCAAGGAAAGGGGTAAGGGCTGTAGAGCATGGTTTTGCTGCCTGATGCGTGTTTTCCAATCCTTTCTCCCAGCAACATGCTCAATGTTGCGGGCAGTGGAATCGCGCCCTCCTTGTCTGTGTAATCATGTGTGATTTCAAGGCCATGCTGTTGGGCTGTTTTAACGACTTCGGAGGTGTAGAGCGTTCGAAACTCTTTGAGTGCATTGGAAAATAACTGTGCATTTTTTACCGCAGTGGATTCAATGAGCTGTGATTGAAGCTGTGATACATGCCATACGGCGGCGAGGGTGGCCAAGAAAAAAAGCAGGACTAAACCCAGAGTGAATTGCCAATTTTTCAGTGAGTGAATTGATGGTGTGTTCATGATTAGGGCATCTCAATAAGTGACCAGAAAAGATCGAGAGTGGACAGCGCTTGAATAAAGTTATCCAGCTCTACGGGTTTGAGGATGTATCCGGCAACGTTCAGTTTATAGGCGGCAACGATGTCGCGTTCATCACCGGAGGTCGTGAGAACAAAAACGCTGATCGCTTCAAGTTCGGGATCGCTGCGCAGTTCCTGAAGAAATTCGATGCCGTTCATCTTTGGCATATTCAGGTCAAGCAGAATAATCTTGGGCTTGGGTAGAATCTTCTCGTTTTCGCCATCACCACGCAGCAGTGCCAGTGCTTCGAGACCGTTACCGGCGACATAGAGTTTGTTATTGATGTGGTTCTTTTTAAAGGCTCGCTGGACGTTCATTACGTCGACTTCATCGTCTTCCACTAACAAAATATTGATCGTGTTGTCTTTCATGTCTGCTTCCTCTCATTTGATAAGCTAGACCGTCGGCTTTTAGGTCTATCTTCTGAAGCCTGCTGCTACACATGACTTAATAGTTGAGTAAATAAGTCTTGTATTTCAGATTAGGCGCTCTTGATATAAATGTCAAGATAGTCGTAATATGTCCGATAGTCTTGTTATGGAAAAGGTGTTTAGATGAAAAAAAATTTAACGACGGGTGATGTGGCTCATTATTGCGGTGTGAATGTTCGCACAGTGATTCGCTGGATTGAGCGCGGCAAGATCAAAGCTTTTCAGCTGCCGGGGCGTGGTGATAACCGAGTGAAACCTGAAGATTTGCTGGTTTTTTTAGAGGCGCATGGAATGCCTGTTCCGGAAGAGCTTCAACCGGAGAATCGTCGAGTATTGATTGTGGATGACGACGAACGTGTTGCTAAAGCGATTCAGCGCACTTTGCATCATGCCCAATTTGAAACACTGATTGCCATGAATGGTTTTGAAGCGGGTGCATTGCTGGGTGAGTTTAAACCGGCAGTGATGACACTCGACTTGCAAAT
>CAYXVC010000110.1:0-7198 GCA_964468225.1 uncultured Gammaproteobacteria bacterium | reverse complement strand
TTCCATACCAAACACTTATTAATCTTTACTTGCGTGATTGTGCTATTCATCATCGTAAGTTGCATATGCAGTGGGCTTCATAAAAAAGCCTAATCGGATAGCCGGGGGTTTTTCTCCCCCAGCCTCCACAACACCCCAATAAACAAGACAGTTTAAGAAACATCAGAATATAAAATACAGATGACATGAGATGCAATCATTCATGTGCTATGCGTTGTTTGTGATTTCTTGCAATCAGTGAGACAGTATTTCTATGGAAAAAACGAAATATCTTAGATGCCAGACAAATGCCACCCTCAACACCCAGTTGATGGCAACTTACGGGTTAATTAGATCAATCGATTTTACGGAAAATAGTGCTGACAACTTTTGATGCCCGGTACGCGCTGGTAGCCCAGTGATTGACAGACCTTTTTCAGCTTAAATGCCCCACCAACAAAGGACTTGAACGGGCTCTCGAAATTTTGGATCAGATAGTTCCAGTGTTTGGGTTCTATGTTCAGTCGTTCCAGAATAGGTGACAGCTGTGTATCAATCAATCCTATTATGGGTGTCTCGATTAGCTCATTAGCTGCTTCCAGCGCCTGTGCGTTGTCAGGCAGGTGGCCACGACGAAGCAGCGCGCAGAGTCTCGGTTGGCTTTAGCTAACGTTTCTTAATTTGGCTGTTCGGTTTGTTCATGATCCGTATGAATATAAAAATATTTTGTCACACCTCCGCGATAAAATGTGTCTAATTTAGGGACAGAAAATTATTTCTGTCCCTAAATTAATGAATTAAGAGGATACTAAAGCATGTTGAAACCTAAAGAAGTGGTACAAACTATGTATGCAGCTTATGGCTCAGGAAACATGGAAAATTTAAAAAACACTTTGTCGGATGATATTCAGTGGATTTATCATGGTACCGATGAAATAGAACACTCGGGAGTTTACAGAGGAAAAAAAGGGGTAACAGAATTTTTTAGCAATGTTAATGCGCACATAGATTATCTCGATTTTCAACCGAACCAATTTATTGCCGAAGGAAACACGGTAGTAGTGTTAGGGAATGAAAAACAAAAAATCAAAAAAAATGGTGAAATATTTGAACAAGAATGGGTTCAAGTATATACAGTTGAGAGCGAGTTAATTACACGTATGGAAGAGTTTTCGAACACCTCCCGTGCTGCAAAATTACATATTAAATAATATTAATATAAGGAGTCACTACCGTCCTTTTTGGTTAGGGCGGTAGTGATGAAATTGATGTGATAAATAATGAAAATTGAATCTCTCATTAGACAAGCCATTGACGGTGATAAAGCAGCTTTGAAGGGCGTGATTGAATCTGTTCAGGATGATATTTATTACTTGGCATTGAGAATGCTGGCAAGTCCTGAAGATGCTGAGGATGCAACACAAGAAATTCTTATCAAAGTTATAACAAAGCTTTCTTCATTTGAGTTTAAGAGCAAATTTAAAACATGGGTATATCGCATTGCTGTTAATTATCTTGTTTCCAATAAAAAAATAATAGATAAAAAGCCAAAGCCCACGTTTGATTCATTCAAAACTGACCTTGAGTGTGATCTGGAAGAACCTGATGAACTCATAAACTGTCCAGAATATTCTGCTATGCTTAATGAGCTACGAATTTTTTGCACTATATCTATGCTAATGTGTTTTTCCCCATCTTATAGAATGGCATATATATTGGGGGATATTTTTGAACTGGGACATCAAGAAGCAAGCCAGATACTTGGTCTCTCAAAAGAGACCTATAGAAAACAACTTTCAAGAGCCAGAATAAAACTTATAAAATTTATGACTAGCACTTGTGGTTTAGCAAATGAACGTGCAAGTTGTAGTTGTGAACGAAAATTAAAAGGTGCCATATGTCGAGGGAGGGTGAGCCAAAAGTATATGAAGTTTTCTCACATAAGCGATTCTACATATCCAGAAATTCAACAAAGAGCTAAAGAGACACAAAAAGAGTTAAAAGCAGTAACGCTACAACGCTCAATCACTCACTATAAATGTCCTTCTAAATTAAGCGAATTATTAGAAACATTGATAAATAAAAAGTTTTAGTTTTATAATTTCAGCTATTGCGTATATAGGGTTTTCCCCTGACCGAGTAGGTAGCCCCTGATTTTGGTTTATTCTAACGTGGATTGCTTGTTTTTTTGATATAGGTTAAAAGTTCAGGGTTTCGTTCATCAAATAAAGCCAATAGAGGTGCTCGAATTAGGCTTGGCTTTGCACTCCTTGATTAAACTGGTTAACAGTCGTGTGGAGGTTAATTTTTGCCCCAGACTCTTCTGTTGTCGTATCACGGTAGCAAAATCGCCGGGGGTCAGGGTGTCCAGCTTCATTAATTCATGCTTAACTTTTCCGGTATCGAATTTATTGTTACAAAGCTCTGCCACGACTTGAGTGAACATAGTAAAACGCTGTGCTGGTTTCATGTAATCAAATTTTATTTTGAAATCAAAGCGACGCAAGGAGGCGCTGTCCAGTCGATCCATGAGGTTGGTGGATGCAATGAAAATACCATCGAAGGTCTCCATCTGGACCAGTAGTTCGTTAACTTGTGTGATTTCCCAGGATTGTTGGGCGCCGCTGCGTTCAGAGAGAAAGCTATCTGCTTCATCCAATAACAGAACCATATCTTCAGCGGCCGCTTGTTCAAACATGGCGGCGATATTTTGCTCGGCTTCACCGACCCATTTACTCAATATATCAGAGGCACGTTTAACTAATAGAGGTTTGTCGAGTGCGTCTGCCAAAAAGTGTGCATAAGCTGTTTTTCCGGTACCCGATGCGCCATAAAGGCAGATGCGGGCATTGCTATTACGTGTCAGTCCCGAAGATAATCTGCCTAGGTCAATATCAGCGTTGAGGTATTCAAGACTGTATTTGATATTTTGTTTAGCTTTGGGTAGCTTGTTTTTGAGTAGCCCCATCACCTCAAGCGAGTTGTTGATAACTTTCTGTACAATCTGCTCCACCTCTTCAGCAGAATTCGTCGTGATGTGGTTGATAACTTTGGCGGCATTTTCAGCCGTTGCCGGGGCAATGTGTTCGTTTTCAGCCATTGTCATCAACCAATCGTCGCGCAGTGGTAAGTGGCCCAGGTATTTTTTAAGTATGCGTAGCCGCACTTTGGGTGATAAGGGGCGCAGCTTCAATACGAAGTCAAATCGTCGCAGATAAGAGGCATCAATTTGACTTACGGCATTACTGATCCAGAATGTCGGTACCTGGTTCTCCTCCAGCAGATTGTTGATCCAGGCCTTTTTATTACTCTGCATGGGCGGTGGTTGGCCAAAAAAGCTGAACTCCTGCGTTGGAAATACGTCTTCAATTTCATCAAACAGTAGTACACTGTCTCTCTTTCCGGCAACGAGCTTTTGCGACAACTGCAAAACAGAAAATCGATCCGGGCCGTGTATGGGGGAGCCGTGTTCGTCCTGCATAGTGATTTCATGCAATTTTAGTCTGTTTTTTTTACACAGCGTTCTAACGAGTTCTGTTTTTCCTGTGCCGGGGTCACCATAGATCAGTATATTGACACCTTTGATGCTGTTTTGCGTCGCTGCGTTAAGATATCGTTGAATTAAGTCAAAATCTTTTTTCAGGTGTGAAAAATCTTTTACCCCCAGTCGTGCTTTGGGTGATTGACGGAAAAAACATTGGAGCATGGAGTCACTGTTTTTGTGCTCCCTAGAGAGCGCTTGCCTAATGCTGCTGGGCAGATCGAGTCTGTCTCTTAAATTGGTTATATAGCCATCACCTATGACAACACTTAATAATCCTGAAGAGATTAAGTTACTTTCTGGCTGTAGTGAACTTTCGATACTGGCAATGGGGAGGTTCAATATAGTGGCCAGTGTGCTTTTTGCCTGTTGATAGCTCAGTTCACCAAGAACTTCTAACATAAAACTGAAGCCGGTACTTTGTGAGGAGATTGCTGCGAACCTCAGCAGTTCAATGTCGGCTTTGTTAAGGGACAAGGAGTTTTGTAGGGTGCGAATATTGCTCGAAAAATGATCACTTTTTTGGGTAGTCTTGGTCTCTTTTGTCAGCCTGTTAAGGCAGGAGTTAAGACGCTTCAAGATGGATTTTCGTTTGTCTGCTGTATACTCGACATCCGCGTTATAAAACTCGTTAAGCCCAATAGACTGGAGTATTTCAATGTTATGAAACCCCCCAAAACGGTCTATAAACCGATCAAATAGATCCGGTGACAATATAATACGAATGCTCCAGATCGTAATGAAGCCATTGTTCTGCTGCAGCGTATTTTCCAGTTCAGATTTCGATTTTTTGCCTGTTTTCTGCGACATATTTTATAATGAACTTTATAATGGAAACCAACAGTGATTTTCCCTGATGCGCTTTCCAGAATCAACCCTAAATTTCTATTTCCCCCGTGAGGGTGGTTTTATAGCTGTTTGCCCTATGTGGATGTTAGTCATCCACCGCCACGCCGCCAGCGGTGAAAACGTTCAACCCAGCGCAGTAGTCGCTGTGGTGCATGGGCTCGTTTCCACTCCCCTGCAACATATTTGTTGGATTCAGCCAGTGTTGGGTAGATATGGATCGTGCCTAGAATTTTATTCAACCCAAGGCCATGTTTCATCGCCATTACATATTCGGCAATCAGGTCTCCGGCGTGTTCGCCAACGAGGGTGACACCGAGAATTTTGTCGCGCCCCGGTACGGTCAGTACTTTAATGACACCGTGCGCCTCTTCATCGGCGATGGCACGATCAAGATCGTCGATACCGAAACGAGTGACCTCGTAGTCGATGCCCTGGCGTTTGGCATCACTCTCGTTGAGGCCAACGCGAGCCACTTCAGGTTCGGTAAAGGTCGCCCATGGGATGACTGAGTAGTCGACCTGGAATGATTTGAAATCACCAAACAGGGCGTTGACAGCGGCGTACCAAGCCTGATGGGCTGCGACATGGGTGAACTGATAGGGCCCGGCAACATCCCCTGCAGCAAAAATATTGGGGAAGTTGGTCTGTAGCAGTCCGTTGACCTCAATCGTCTGCTCGACTTTTACCCCTAATTCTTCAAGACCAAAGCCTTGGGTATTTGCGCGGCGTCCCAGGGCTATCAGTACTTCATCAAATTCGATAGAGATCTCTTCACTCTGGTGTTCGCAGATGAGTGTTTTCACCCCATCAACTGTGTGGAACGCTTTGGCGTCATAGCCAACGCGAACATCGATCCCCTCGGCACAAAAACGTTGCATCACCATTTCGGAAATTTCTGGATCCTCACGCCCCATAATGCGTTCACCGCGTTCGACTTGAATCACTTGGCTGCCCAGGCGTGCAAAACTCTGTGCCAGTTCGCTGCCGATGGGGCCACCGCCCAGTACGAGTAGACGTTGAGGGAGTTTGCGTAGGTTCCAAATAGTATCTGAGGTGAGGGCATTAATATTGTCGATACCGGGCAGTGCTGGGATGAATGGGCGGGCACCGGTAGCGATGACTATGCTGCGTGTAGTGAGTGTTTGTCCATTGACCTTTACCGTATAGGGCGAGGTGATCTTTGCTTCGCCTTCAATCACATCAACACCAAGTTGGGTGTAGCGTTCGACCGAGTCGTGGGGTTCAATGGTTTTAATGACCCGTTGAACGCGCTCCATTACATCGCTAAAGTCGAACTCGGCATGGGCTGATTTGATGCCAAACTCTGCCGAACGTTTCTGCTGAGAGAGAAATTTGGCAGAACGGATTAGCGCTTTAGAGGGGACACAGCCGGTATTCAGGCAGTCACCGCCCATCTTATCTCTCTCAATCAGGGTCACTTTGGCTTTGACTGCTGCTGCGATATATGAGGTAACCAGTCCAGCTGAACCGCCGCCAATCACTATGAGATTGCGGTCAAAGTGCGGCGGTTTTTTGTAGTCTTTTAAGACCTTGCGCGCTTTGATTACAGAGACCCCTTTTTTGGCAATCAGTGGGAAGATACCAAGCAGAATAAAAGAGCCGATCATTGCGGGCGATAAGATTTCACCGATTGACTCAATACGGGCGATTTGGGTGCCTGCATTCACAAAGACAAGCGTGCCCGCAAACATACCCACCTGGCTCACAACAAAGTAGGTAAGTGTTTTGATTGGGGTTAACCCCATCAACAGGTTGATCACAAAAAAGGGGAATGCAGGGACCAGGCGCAGGGTAAATAGATAGAGAGCCCCATCGCGTTTAACCCCTTCATTGATTTTTTTTAGTCTGTCACCAAAGCGCTTTTGCACGCTGTCACGGAGTAGATAGCGTGAGGCCAAAAAGGCGAATGTGGCACCAATGGTTGAGGCAAAAGAGACGATGAGTGTTCCCCAGAAGAGGCCAAAAATGGCTCCAGCCACCAGTGTCAGAATGGCCGCTCCGGGGAGAGAGAGGCCGGTGACAGCAACATAGAGAGTGAAAAAGAGCAGGCCAGTCAGAAGTGGCTCTCTCTGGTAGTAGCTGTCGATCACTGCCTGCTGTGATTTAAAGTAGGCAAGGTTGAAAAATTGTCCGAGATCGAAGGTGAAAAAACCAATAATTAGTAATGCAATGATGGTAAATAGGATGGGTTTTCTGTTTTTCATCTCTCTCTCTCTGGTGGGTTTGAGTCAGGCTCTGTTTCATTGTGCGGCACAATTTTTGTATCAATGACAAAAGCGCTGGGGTGTTTTTTGTATCTGAGTCGTACTGAAACATGAATCATTACACAGTCAGCCCTATATTTTGACCTTTATAAAAAAAACAGGCCCTGTTTTTTGTTTCGTACTACGTTTACACTGTTTGTCATAGAGTGAAAAATATTGAGTAAAATCCTTGAGTTTCGCTGCTTTCTGACGACAAAGCATGTAACAAATCATCTAAATTGGGGTGAGTGAACAATGGGTGGGGATAGAACCAAAAGCCGGTACGCATTTTTTGCCGAGCAAGGCCATCTATATGGCGGTAATGCAGCGTTTGTTGAGGCGCTGTATCAGCAGTTTATTGATGATCCAACGTCAGTTGAGCCGGGCTGGCGAGACCATTTTGAACAACTCCAGTCGGAGGCCGGCCCGACGACAACGGAGGTTGATCACGAACTGATTCGTAACGCGTTTGCCCAGCAGGCGCAACAGACTCGCCTTGTTGCCGGTGCAGTGAGTGGTGATGTGGCTGCAGCAGAGAGTAAACAGGTGGCGGTGTTGCAGTTGA
>CAYXVC010000109.1:0-7315 GCA_964468225.1 uncultured Gammaproteobacteria bacterium | reverse complement strand
TTTTCACGTATCACTGATTGTCCGCCGTCCGCAGCGACCAGGAGGCGTGCTGTGACGGTTTTTGACTTGGCGCTACTTGTTGTGATCGAAAGCGAGATGTGATCTTGCTCTACTGTGAAGTCACTCCAGTGTGCGGGGCAGATAAAATCAATATTGCTCTGTTTTTTGATGTAAGCGTGTAGCGCTTGGCCAATGCTGCGCCCCGGTACGACATAACCCAGTGCTTCAACCGATTCATCTTGCGCATTTAAGTGGGTGAACCCACTATGCCCGCGATTTGAAATATGGATTTTATTAATGGGGCAAATATCATGTTGCAGTGCGTCCCAAATTCCAATGGCTTTAAATATGCGCTGGCTTCCATAAGAGAGCGCGATGACTCGATCGTCATAGCTGGGTTGGATTTTAGCAGAGAGAGAAGTGTTTTCTATGATGCCGATGCGTAGAGGTTGATGGGCAAGAGCTACTGCTAAACTGGCGCCTACCATGCCGCCGCCAATGATCAGAAGGTCATAATCAGTATTTACGGGGTGGGACATAACTCCTCCATGGGCCATCGAGCCCGGGCGTTAAATGCAAGTGATTCATGCTGGCCTGCTTTGAGTCTTAAATAACCAGCGTAAGCAATCATTGCACCATTATCTGTGCAAAACTCAAAGCGTGGGTAAAAAACTTCACTCTGTAGTTTTTCCGAAAGTGTATTGAGCCGCTCACGCAGCCTTTTGTTGGCTCCTACACCACCGGCAATCACGAGCCGTTTAATACCGGTTTGCTTGAGGGCGCGTTGGCATTTGATTGCAACGGTATCAACTACCGCTTCCTGAAAAGCGTATGCAATATCGGCTTTGGTTTGTTCGTCAGGCGTATCAAATTGATGACGCGTATTGACTGCAAAGGTTTTGAGGCCACTAAAACTGAAATCAAGCCCGGGGCGATTGGTCATTGGGCGAGGGAAATGGAAACGATCAGGGTTGCCTTTTTCTGCATATTCAGCGATGGCGGGGCCGCCGGGATAACTGAGGTCGAGCATTTTGGCTGTTTTATCAAAGGCTTCTCCGGCCGCATCATCAAGGGTTTCACCCAGCAATTGATAGCGGCCAACCCCATCTACTTTTATGAGTTGTGTATGCCCACCTGAAACAAGCAGTGCAACAAAAGGAAATTCGGGTGGATTATCTTCCAGCATGGAGGCCAGCAAATGACCTTCCATATGGTGAACGGCCATCGCGGGTACTTGCCATGCCAATGCCAAACTGCGCCCGATGGAGGTGCCGACCAATAGCGCACCAATGAGTCCGGGCCCTGCCGTATAGGCCACACCATGAATATCTTGCGGTTTGACTGCCGCTTCGTTCATGACCTGTTTGATGAGTGGAACCGTTTTACGAATATGGTCACGGGAAGCCAGCTCAGGCACAACGCCGCCATATTCCGCATGGAGTGCGATTTGACTGTGCAGCGCATGCGCCATAATGCCTTGCCGGGCATCATAAATGGCAATGCCTGTTTCATCGCATGAAGTTTCAATTCCGAGTATTCGCATGTGGGTATAGTACCTGAATTCCGGTTTTTTTCCTTCTAATTAGCTGCCCATTAATGCTTGGTAGCCAAGGTCATTGTGAATATCGATATAAAAAGATATACTGCTTGCAAAGAATAATTAAAGGAAATAATTATGAATAACAACCTATTAGCCTCTCAGATTCATAAACTCATCATTACTCTATTGGGCGTATTATTGTCATGTTTGCCGTTGACTTCTGTCTGGGCCAAGGGTGAGGCGACCAATATCTATTCCTCTCCAATCAGTGCTTCAGAGCAGGCCACCTATGACACAGCGGGTAACATCTATAATTGGGGGCAAGGAAGTGATGGTCAGGGCGCAGACGGAGATCTGTTGATCGACGGATTTTCACTGGACGATGGTGTGACCCGATATGATTACCAGAGCGTGGCAGACGTGGTGGAGGTTGTTCGGGTGGGTCTCGAAATGCCTTGTGGACTGTTTGCAGAAACGACCGGAATTTCGTACTCCTATAAGCCCGATTTTCCTGGAGACGCAGTCGGCTTGAACTGTGATATGGCTGCGGTAATGGCAGGCCGAGTCATTAATGTTGGTGCGCTGGATGTGTTTAATAATGCCGATCCTCAAGGCAAAAATATAGAGCGGGTAGATTTCATTTTTAGTGACGGAATTACCGTTACTCAGCCCGCCGACGTAGGTCATGTGGTGACCGAAAAATCGGGCAATAATAATGTCAAGATTGCAGCTATTCTCACACTGGATAATGGTAAACCTGCTTCGTACGGTTCTTTGGTGACGGTGTATGCTCGTGCCGGAACCTTAAATATCGGGTGTCCGAATTTGGCGACCGATATTTGCTATGGAGTTCCATCGGGTAATAGCAGAAACAATGGATTTCTCCAGACCAGTAATGCAAATACAACCCCGCCTGTGGAGACTGCCCGCATGGACGAGTCTTTGGGGCTGGCATTTGTTTCACTTGCGGATCTTGGGTTGAATGCGGGTGATGTTTATTACGGTTTTTCCTATTTTCCACCGGACGTTGATAGTGTGACCCATACTTTGACCGATCCAGCCACTTTTCCCAATAATACCAGTCGTGGTGGTACGGATAAGCACGGTGATGCCGACATGTTTGGCGGAACGGCTGGGTATTTTGTGTTGAACACTCTGTTAAAAAATGTTTCCGGGGTTGTCGTGGATGCTGACAGCAATGGTATTGCGAATGTGGCCGTTCATCTGTATCTGGACGATGGTAACCAGGCTGGCCAGTATGATCCTGGCGATACACTGCAAGAATTGATCAATACGGACGCAAATGGCGCATATGCTTTTCCTCGTGCAATGGTCGGTGACTATATTATTCGTGTAGATACCACAGACACTGATTTGACCGGGCCGGGATACACTACAGCGACAGACAATCTGCCGGTCACCGTTTCTGATAATACCATCATGGAAGATTTCACCTTCACCCTGCCACAAATTACTGGCAGCGTATTCAATGATGCGAATGCCAATAGCACTGTGGATGCGGAAGAAGCGGTTCCAAGTGTCATCGTTGGTTTATACAATGACCAAAATATGACCAGTCAAGTGGGTAGCGATGGTGCAACGGATGCCAACGGTTCGTTTGTTTTTGGTGATGTTGCTAACGGAACGTACTACCTGTTTGTGGATCCAGACAGCAGCCAAGATTTGAGTGGACTTGTTACCAGCACCAATCCTTTGCAAGTGGTGGTAGAGAATGGTGCTGATATAACAACCAGCTTTCCATTCACTGCCGTTGCTTCTACAACTTATTCTTTGACGGGCACAGTATTTCAGGACGAAGATGGTGATGGACAGCTGGCCGGTAATGGCGAATCAGGTGTTGATGCAGTGACCGTGACCCTAAGCGACAGCAACAATAATCAGGTGGGTACGACTGATACCGGTTCTGATGGAGCTTATGCTTTCAACGTGGTGGCTGGTGACTATACAGTATCCGCTGATTCTTCTGATGGGCCAGCCGGATATGCCATTTCTCAATCGGATGCATCCAAAGCAGTCCCCCTTGATTCCAATACAACACTCAATTTCCCGTTCAGGGTTGATACCGATGGCGATGGCATTCCTGATAACGATGATATTGATGATGACAACGACGGCATTCTTGACAGTGTTGAGCAAAATGGAGCCAATGATGTTGATACCGACGGTGACGGTATTTGGGATCGGCTGGATCTGGACAGTGATAATGACGGTATTCTGGATGCGGTGGAGTCCGGTGCCAGCGCGATCACTGGAGTGACGATTGAAAATGGTCGGATTACTGGAGCAGTGGATGCCAACGGATTGCCTGATGCTGCCGAGAATGGCAGCGAAACAGGCGATGTCAATTATGCCTTGCTCGATTCAGATGGCGATACGAAATCAGATTTTCGTGATCTGGACTCAGATAATGATGGGATTTCTGATGCTGTTGAAGGTGGCAGCACAGACCCTGATGGCAATGGTTTCATTGGCAGTGGCAACCCTCTGACGCTGGCCAGTAATGGCGTAAATAGTGATGGTATCCCTTTGCTCGCAGGCAGTGCTGTCATCTCGACTCCACCGAATACGGATGGTGATTCAGTGCCTGATTATCGCGATCTGGATAGTGATAATGACGGCATTACGGATGTCATTGAGGCCGGTGGAACGGATGAAGATCCCAACGGACGTATTGGCGCGGGTTCTCCTCCGGCGATCAATGACTTGGGAATTCCTGTCGTAGGTTTGCTGGTGGTACCCACGGATACCGACAATGATGGTCAGGCGGATTTCCTTGAGCTGGACTCTGATAATGACGGCATTAAAGATATTACTGAAGCAGGTTACGTGGATAGTAATGGCGATGGCTTGGTGGATGGATTTACTGATCCGGATGGTGATGGCGCGGGTAACCCACGCGGATTTTCCGCTGCTGCCGACTTCCCCGATATTGACTTCGATGGTATCCCCGACTATCAGGATAAGGTGAGTCAACCGCCTCAGCTGGATACCGGTCTGGATGGTATGGGGTGCACACTCAGTGATAATCGCTCCGTTGATCCGATATTTCCGTTGCTTATTTTGTTTTCTTTTCTATATTTGATGCGTGGGCGTTTTTTGAAAGGGCGTGATAAAAAAGTGAAAAGCCCAGTCGCAAAAAAATTGAGCGTCATGTTTTTTGCAATGGTATTGATATTTCCTATCGTGCTCTCGGCTGAAGAGGAAACAGAATTTCAAAGCCGTTGGTATGGCGGTTTGGGGATTGGCGTTTCAGAATTAGAACCCGACCCTAATGATACTTTGTTCACCATTGATGAAACGCGTAGCAAAGGTGGCAAACTGTTTCTTGGATACGATTTGTTTAAACGTTTAAGCATTGAAGCTTATTATTCAGATGTTGGTGAAGCCGAAGTTGGTTCAACTTATCCTGGTATTCCCAGCGACGAGATTGCTTATAAGGACTACGGCATTAGTGCTCTGTATTATGCTCTTAAGCAGCATGAAGCCCACGAAGGTTTTGGCCTGTTTGGTCGGGTGGGTTTTGGACGAATGAAAAATGAAACAGAGTTGCCTTACGAACGACTTAATGACAATCATGCGATGTTCGGGGCTGGCTTGGAGTATGCTTTTAAAAATGGTTTCGCCCTGCGTGCCGAGCTTGATTATTACGATACAGACTCCCGTCTGCTTGCGCTGAGTTTGATGAAGCGCTTTGGTGGCAACAAGCCGAAAGAGTCTGTGCTCGAACCTGAGCCTCAAATTCAGCCGGAACCCGAACCTATTATTGCTCCGGCTCCGCCACCACCGCTATCCCCACCCCCCGTTCCTGTTGTTGTGCCAAAGATCGCACCAGCTCCCGCCCCTGTCGTGGAAGTGGTGAAAGTAGGTCAGCTGGGCATCGTTTATTTTGATACGGACTCTTCTGCGCTCTCCAAAACGGCGCGAGAAACACTTGATCATGTGGCTTCTGAATTATTACGCGTACCAGAAACCAGAGTTGAGGTGCGGGGATATACCGACAGCCGTGCCTCCAATGCTTATAATCAACGCCTCTCTGATAAAAGAGCGAATGTTGTTGCTGATTACCTGAGCAATAAAGGCATTGCACCAGACCGCATGAAACCGATCGCTTTTGGTGAAGATAACTCTTCTGTGAATGATAATGGAAGTGAGGAAGAGTTAGGGTTGAGTCGTCGTGTGGAATTTCGTGTCATTGAAAAATAAAGAAGTGCACAAAATAATTTTTTCACGGCAAGAGTGAGGCCGGTTATTGATTGGTGACTTTGATGCGCATACTATATGCGCATTATTTTTTTATGCGACATAAAATAACCCGTCAAAAAACGAGAATGCTTTGAAATGATAAAAATAACCGATCTGATAAAAGTTTTTCCTGGCGGAGCCAAGGCATTAGACGGTCTGAATCTGGAGGTTCAGAAGGGCGAAATTATGGGCTTGCTCGGCCCGAATGGTGCAGGAAAAACAACCACAATCAGAGTGCTGTCGACCCTTTCCGGGTTTGATTCGGGAAAAGTGATCACAGCAGGTTTTGATGTAGATAGTGAACCCGAAAAAGTACGTGAATCCATCGGTGTTGTAGCGCAGCAAACGGGGGTGGATTACTTTCTGACGGGGCGTGAAAACCTTGTATTGCAAGGTCAGCTCTATCGGATGAAGCGCGGAGAAATTCTGGAACGTATCGAAGAGCTCACGACCTATTTTGACCTGAAAGAGGCGCTGGATCGCACTGTTGCCACCTATTCAGGGGGCATGCGTCGTAAACTGGATATTGCAACCGCACTAATTCATCGTCCCAAATTACTATTTTTAGATGAACCGACACTCGGGCTGGACATCAAAAGCCGCCAGATGTTGTGGCAATACATCGAAAAACTGAATAAAGAGTTCGGCTTGACTATTTTATTGACGACACACTATCTGGAAGAGGCGGATAATTTGGCGGATCGCGTCGCCATTATCAGCCAAGGTAAAATCCAGGCACTGGATACACCGCAAGCACTAAAAAAAGCAATTCATGGCGACTCTGTTGTTCTGACGTTTGATCAGGTTGACAAAGCCGTTCAGGCATTTGCCTGGAATTTGAAAGATCTGGAATATGTCAGCGGCGCAACGTGGGATAATGACAAGTTGTATGTGTATGTCGATAATGGTGCTGAAAGTATTCCACGTATCGCAACCATCGCAAGCAAAGAGAGCATCACTTTGAAAACCATGATGCTGACGTGCCCGACACTGGATGATGTTTTTCTTAAATATACCGGTTCCAGTATAGAAGCGGGTGAAGAAGAGAGTGGTGACGAATGGTGGAAGCAGTGGGCTGGAAAAGGCGGCGGTGGTAAATGGGCAAAGCAGTGGCAAGAGAATAATGAAGAGGCGACGGCTGATTCAATTAGTTCTGATTCTGGCGCAGAAAAATTAACGCAGCCCGAAAGCACGGAACCCAAAAAAGAAGCATCAGAAGAACAATGGCCACAGCAAGGTGATTGGGATAATAGCGATGGTCAGTCGCAGGAAGGCGACTGGAAAAAGCAGCAGGAAAAGTGGAAAAAGTAGCTTCCGATAAAAATATTAAAAAAGGTTGAAAATAATGTTAGCAGATACGTGGTATCTCTTCGCCAAATACATGCGAATTACAATCAGAATGCCCATGTGGTCGCTGTTTACACTGATTCAGCCGCTCATTTGGCTGGTGATTTTTGGGCAACTGTTTCAAAATATGGCGCGTGTGCCCGGTTTTCCACCGGATACCAGTTA
>CAYXVC010000108.1:0-7406 GCA_964468225.1 uncultured Gammaproteobacteria bacterium | reverse complement strand
TCTCCAAAAACATAACGATTTTACCTTAATCCAAATAGAGTGAACTCACCGACTCTTCCGCACTGATTCTGCGAATGGCTTCAGCCAACATGGCTGCGATACTCAATTTACGAATTTTCCCGCAAGCTGCTGCTTCGGCGCTTAATGGAATGGTATTACATACAACCAGTTCATCCAATTGAGAACGATTGATATTGTCTACCGCAGGCCCGGATAATACCGGATGCGTACAATACGCTTTCACCTTGGCCGCACCTTCTGCTTTCAGTGCATCAGCCGCAAGACACAACGTTCCTGCAGTATCGACCAAATCATCAATCAATATGCAAACCCGGCCTTTCACGTCACCAATAATATTCATTATTTTAGCTTCATTGGCACGCGGTCGGCGCTTGTCAATGATTGCTAAATCTGCATCATCCACCAGCTTTGCTATAGCTCGGGCACGTACAACCCCACCCACATCGGGCGAAACAATCATCAATTCCGACCCTTTGTTACGCCATATATCACCAACCAAAATGGGGGATGCATAGATGTTGTCAACAGGAATATCATAAAACCCCTGTATTTGATCGGAATGCAAATCAATAGTTAAAACACGGTCAACACCCACGCCCACCAACATATTGGCAACCACCTTGGCAGAGATCGGAACTCGCACAGAACGAGGGCGACGATCCTGACGTGAATACCCCATGTAAGGGATAACAGCGGTAATACGTCTCGCTGAAGCGCGACGTAATGCATCCACCATCACCATCAATTCCATCAAATTATCATTGGTCGGTGCGCAGGTGGATTGAACGATAAATACATCCCGTCCCCTGACATTTTCCAATAGCTCGGCTTTGATTTCACCATCACTAAAGCGCTCAATAGAAGCCTGGCCTAAAGGAATACCAAGATAATCGACAATATCACTCGCCAAATCCGGCACCGCATTGCCAGAAAAAACCATCATGCCATTTTCAGACATCACCCTCTCCAGGAAGCTTGCTAAACATTATGAGTGTTATATAAATATGACATTAATAAAAAAGGACACCCAATAATTAGGTGCCCTGGAAACTGGCTGGGGTACCAGGATTCGAACCTGGGTATGCAAGGATCAAAACCTTGTGCCTTACCGCTTGGCGATACCCCAATAAAACTAGAAGCTATTTATTCACAACTTCTATCAGTGGAGACTTATTTTTCCCTCGGCCCACAAACCCTGTCCATCTTTCAGGCAACAAATTTAATACACTAAGGGCTTCGCTTTCACTATCAAATGCTGCAAAAATGCAGGCACCCGTCCCGCTCATACGTGCACTTGAAAACTGGTTTAACCAATCCAGCGCATCAGCAACTTCGGGATAACGTTCGCAAACAACTACTTCACACACATTAACCCCTTCGCCAGCGAAGAAGTGCCGCATTGTGATCGGATTTGAATCTCTTGTCAATTGCGAAGATGAAAAAATTTCAGCCGTTGAAATTTGACAACTGGGCACCACAACCAGGAACCAGGGCTCTACTAGTTCGATCGGTTGAAGATTTTCACCAACACCCTCGGCCCATGCAGCAAAACCTCGCACAAACACTGGCACATCTGCCCCCAATTTCAAACCCAATACAGCAAGCTCATCTTGCGATAACCCTAAATCCCACAAACAGTTGAGTGCAACTAAAGTGGTCGCAGCATCGGAACTTCCGCCGCCCAGCCCACCACCCATGGGTAACTTTTTATCAATACTGATATCAACACCACAATGATCACAGCCCACTTTTTCTTTTAACAAACGCGCAGCACGAACCATTAAATTTTGATCCGACGGCACCCCCGGCAATGGTGTGACACACTGAATAACTCCATCACTTCTCACCTCAAAATGAATAGAGTCACAATAATCAATAAACTGAAAGACGGTTTGAAGTTTGTGATAGCCGTCTTCCCGACGACCCGTAATATGTAAAAAAAGATTGATTTTAGCCGGTGCTGGCCAATACTCTGGAAAACGGTTCATTCATTCATTTCCCAGCGATTCACGACCATGCGCACTTCGTAGGGTTCACGACTCAGAAATACTTTGCCAGGCAAGTCAACATGATTCACTCGGGAGTAGCGCTTATAAGTCATAGTCCAGCCATCCTGTTTCAACTCTTTTAAACGTCCACGAGCATCCAATTGATAGCTGGCAAAATCCCCCGGAGCAAATGCACCTTTCACCCAATAGCGAAAACGATCTACCGGCACTTTCCATCCTGTATTTTGACCAATAAAATCACCAATGTTTTTTACCTGTAACGTCTCCTGCTTTGGCAAATCGACAAACGCACTCACCTCATCACCCCAGGCATGCATCACTTGCCGGCCCAATGGCCCCGACAAACGCAGGTCGAATCTATTTTGATTTTGCTGCCATAACAGCGATGCGCTGCCATTTTGCTTTCCGCCTTTTATTGCAACACGCCCCTCAAACTTCCACGATTGCAATAATGCCAACTGTTTTTGATGCGCCAAACTTAGAGATTCGCCATCAATATTCGAATGCGGTTCGGATGGCACAACAGCACAACCACTTAAGAACAACACAACAAGCAAAAACGGAATATTCACAATAAAATTATCGCTCCGAAAAACGTTCAACAATCCCTAACAAAACTTTGTGCTCAGGCGCGTCTTTTAACGCCTGCTCCCAAATCGCTTTTGCGCCTTTATAATCACCAGTCACCCACAAAACTTCACCTAAATGCGCGGCAACCTCAGCATCCTTTTCCAGTCCATAAGCACGACGCAGGTATTCTTCCGCCTTTTCATATTCACCAAGATGGAAATACAACCACCCTACGCTATCAATAATATAGTAACTTTTAGGGTCTAATTTTAAAGCCCGCAACAAGTATTCTTCGGCTTCATAAAGATCCCCCCCCTGCTCGATCAACGCATAACCTAGAGCATTTAACGCATGAATATCTTTTGGATTTGAAGCAATAATTTCCTCCAGATCCTGCTTCATTTGCTCTTTGTGCCCAGCTTTTTCTGCCACCATCGCTCGTGCGTACAGCAATTCATTATGACCTGGCAACTGCCTAAGCCCCCGCCCATAGACCTCAATTGCATCTTCAAACTTTTTAGCATCACGCAGCAATTCACCCTGCACAAGAAAAACACGCTCTATTTCTGCCACACCAACAGGCTCTACCGATTCAAGATAACCTCTTGCTGCATTCAAGTCTCCAAGCTGAGCTGTGTTATAAGCCAAACGGATTTGCGCATCAAAATAAGCATCGCCCAAATTAACAGCAGAAT
Organism: uncultured Gammaproteobacteria bacterium; assembly: GCA_964468225.1. GTDB lineage: Bacteria > Pseudomonadota > Gammaproteobacteria > JAADGQ01 > JAADGQ01 > S141-38. The sequence goes on along the minus strand of CAYXVC010000108.1, from coordinate 4,111 downwards.
AAAAATCTATCGCTTCAGAATGAGCATCTTCAAGCTCTGCCAACCACCCCATATAATAGTTTGCTTCGTTACTGAATACTCCTGCCTCCAGTAATCGCTGCATATAACCCTTAGCCAACCCCCGGTTACCACTATCTAATTCCAGCATTCCTAAAGAAAAAACAACATCACTATCCATCGGCGATTGTGAATCAATAATTTTAAACTGCACAACAGCCTCTTTTTTACGCCCTGAAGCCTCCAGCACCTGCGCATACCATTTGCGCAATTTCAAATCATCCGGATGTCTATCAATCGCCAACAACAAATGCTCTGCTGCAGCTTCATGATTCCCCAGCATCTGTAATATCCGAACCTGTAACAACAGAGCATCCACCCTGTCAGGCATTAAACGACGAGCATGTGTAACCGTAGACAGCGCTTCATCCACCTCGCCTACTCGCAACGCCAGCTGACTTTGCGCGACCAAGGCATCGACATCTTCAGGAAAATCAGCCACCAAACCTTTCATAACAAAAAGCGCGTCGGCACCATCCAGCTCTCCTGCCAAAAGCTCAGCTACGCCAAAAAAACCACGATCACCTTCACCACCATTCATAGATAAAGTGCGTTTAAGCTGTTGTTGTACTAACTCAATCTGGCCATTCTGCATGTAAAAAAGAACTAGAAAATATCGAGCCTTCACATTCTCCGGGTCAAAATCCACCCAATGCTGAGCCACCTGCAATCCCGCATCTTTATCATCAGCATTCAATGCCATATAACACGCACGTTCAGCCACTGCCGAGTCATGGCTTTCCAGCGCCACCGAGAGATACCCACCGACCGCTTGTCGCAATGCCCCTCTCTGATAGGCAGTCTCTGCTAACAGTATTTGATAAACCTGCTTTTCATAAAGCGAGTGTTTCGCATCAACCTCTGGTGCGTGCGCATCTAAAATTACCACCGCCTTTTCATCCACAAAATGAGAAGTCGATGCGCAACCCACCACCAAACACAGACTAAAAACCAGGCACCCGAATTTTACCAACAAAACCCCTCCTCACCGCAGTTCACGGTTTCAATTTTCCAGCATTACTTCACTTAAGGAATGTGCACGGAATAAGTTATTCCGTGCACATTCCTAACCTCTGCTATACTGCTCGGAATTCCTTTTAATTACTGATTCAAGGTTATGAGTTGTGCCTTTACTTGCCCTTGGCGTTAATCACAAAACAGCCCCTGTTGACATTCGTGAACGCGTTGCGTTCCCACCCGAGCATGTGCCCTCTGCTTTACGGGATCTGACCACTCACCCGGAAATCAGTGAAGCCGTTATTGTCTCCACCTGCAACCGTACCGAAATTGTTTGCTGCGGAGACACTGATGATGCAAATATCATTATCGACTGGTTCAGTCATTACCACAACATAAAACCCGACGAAATTACACCGCATTTGTATACCCACCCAAACCAATACGCGGTACAACACTTACTGCGCGTCAGTTGCGGCCTGGATTCACTGATCCTCGGTGAGCCGCAAATATTGGGTCAAGTAAAGTCAGCTTATACAACAGCCGTTCAAAGCGGCTCAATTGGAACACTGCTTGGACGGCTGTTTCAACATACTTTTTCAGTCGCCAAACAGGTACGTAGCGATACCGCCATTGGTTCCAGCCCGGTCTCTGTCGCATTTGCAGCCGTCAATCTGGCCAAACAGATCTTCTCCGGTTTTGACAAGCATACCGTACTATTAATTGGCGCGGGCGAAACCATTGAACTGGCAGCACGCCACTTACATGAAAATGGCATTGGCAGAATTATTGTTGCCAACCGAACGGTCGAACGTGCACGTAATCTTGCCAACCAGTTTAATGGTTATGCTATTACACTGGCCGAGATTCCAGCGCACCTTGCTGAAGCAGATATTGTTATCTCCTCTACCGCAAGCCAGCTCCCTATATTGGGAAAAGGAGCGGTTGAACGCGCGATCAAGGTACGCAAACATCGCCCCATACTTATGGTCGATATTGCCGTACCGCGGGACATTGAACCTGAAGTGGGCAAGCTTGATGACATTTATCTATACACCGTCGATGACCTTCAGGATATTATCGAAGAAGGATTAAAATCACGTCAGGAAGCCGCCAAACAAGCTGAAGAGATCATTGCTACTGAAGTGAGCCACTTCATGGGCTGGCTGCGGTCGCTGGACGCGGTCGCAACAATACGAGCTTACCGAGAGTCCGCAGATCAACTCCGGGATGCAGAACTCGAAAAAGCGTTGCGTCTTATCCAAAAAGGGGAAGCCCCTGAAAAAGTATTGAAAAATACTTTGCGCACCCTTACCAATAAACTGATTCACCCTGCCAGCACATCAATGCGTCAGGCCGGTTTTGATGGCCGCCCTGAACTGTTACAAGCCGCACGGGAACTGCTAGACATCAAAGAACAGGACATCTAATGCCCCTAAAACCCTCGATTACCGAAAAGCTGGACACACTTGTCGATCGCCTTGACGAAATCAACGCACTGCTTTCAGATCCGGAAACCATTGCAAATCAAAATAAATTTCGTACACTTTCACAAGAACATTCCCAAATTACACCAACGGTTAATTACTTCCTCAAATATCAATCTGCCAGTGAAGATATTGAAACCGCCACAGAAATGCTATCAGATGATGATGCCGATATGCGTGAAATGGCCGCCGAAGAACTGAAACAGGCCAGCGAGCAACAAGAGACTTTATCACTTGACCTGCAAAAAATGTTGCTGCCCACAGACCCGCATGACAATAGCAATATTTTTCTGGAAATCCGCGCCGGCACCGGCGGAGATGAAGCTGCTCTTTTTGCAGGTGATCTATTCCGTATGTACAGCCGACATGCTGAAACAGAACGCTGGCAAATCGAAATTATCAGTTGCAGCGAAGGCGAACACGGCGGTTATAAAGAGATCATTTCACGTATTGTCGGAGCAGGTGCTTATTCGCGACTCAAATTTGAATCCGGTGCACACCGGGTACAACGCGTTCCTACCACAGAATCACAAGGCCGGGTTCACACGTCCGCTTGCACCGTCGCAGTCATGCCCGAAGCGGATAAAATTGATGAAATCACCATTAATCCAGCCGATCTGCGTGTAGACACCTTTCGTGCCTCAGGTGCAGGTGGGCAACACGTCAATAAAACAGACTCTGCAATTCGTTTAACACACCTGCCTACAGGCACTGTGGTTGAGTGTCAGGATGAACGTTCACAACACAAAAACCGTGCCCGCGCCATGTCACTGCTCTCGGCCAGACTTCTATCCGCACAACAAGACAAAGCCAATGCAGAGCGGGCAGAAACACGTCGCAGTTTAGTCGGCAGTGGCGACCGTTCTGAACGAATTCGCACTTATAACTTTCCACAAGGTCGCATTACCGACCATCGCATCAACCTGACACTCTATAAACTCGATGAAATTATTTCAGGCAACTTAAATCAGGTCATAGATCCATTAGTGAATGAATATCAAGCGGATCAACTCGCAGCATTAAGTGAATAATTTTCAAATGAAAACACACTTTACAGCGCTCCAGAACCATTTGGAAAAACACATCATCGGTCAATCCACACTACTGGAACGATTGATGATCACCGCCCTTACAGGTGGGCACATTTTAGTAGAAGGCCCACCCGGTCTGGCCAAAACAAAGGCTGTGTGTACACTCGCGCACAGCATGGCTCTGCATTTTCAGCGCATTCAATTCACGCCGGACATGATCCCCAGTGACATCACGGGAAGCGATATTTTTGTTCCACAAGAAGGCCTCTTCCAATTTATCAAAGGCCCGATATTTCATGAAATGATTTTAGCAGATGAAATTAATCGCGCACCGCCCAAGGTACAATCCGCACTATTGGAAGCGATGGAAGAGCGACAAGTGACTACCGGCGGCACCACCCGTGAACTGCCTCCGGTATTTATGGTGATGGCGACGCAAAATCCGATTGAACAGGAAGGCACCTATCCACTGCCTGAAGCACAGCTCGATCGTTTTATGTTCAAATTGGTTGTCGGCTACGCAGACCGCGAGCAACTTGCGACCATCGTTGATCGAACCACCAAAAGCACGATCATCGA
>CAYXVC010000107.1:0-7427 GCA_964468225.1 uncultured Gammaproteobacteria bacterium | reverse complement strand
AAATCAGTAAAGATTCTATAGAACGTTATGGACAAATTGTAACCGATAAATATATGGCCTATATTGAAGATATCCTTAAAACAATTACGGAATATCCCAATATTTTGATAAAAAAACCATTTGCAGAACATGTTCGCTTTTTCGTTGCGCGCGAGCATATGCTTGTTTTTTCAGCGCTGGATGACACCATTTATCTACTTACGGTTAAATATGGCGGGATGGATATAGAAAATATTATAAGCCGTCTCGAACCTGCCTTGGTGTATGAAGCCGAAATCATGCATGATCGACTCAGGAAAGGGGGAAGTAATAATTCATAAAGGTCATTGCAATCATTGAAGTCACATCATTAAATAGAAAATATTTCACATAGTATTGGCCCAACCATCACTTCTTCAGCACAGAGTGTCACCGATGCAAAAACAAATATTGAGCACCTTAAATCAGTTGCTAATGATGTCAATGTCAGCAATACATGCGCCAACGAAATGAGGAGCTAAATGACTCAGGTTGTAGAATTATTACAGTCACAAGCCATAGAGGTCGAAACAATAACCACGACGGCCAATTCACTATTGATTGTATCTAACGATGCAAGCCAGCATACCGATGGTTTATATAAACTTGCTCACTCGTTAGAGAGTGCTTCAACAGATCTCAATCAGGTTGTAGATAGACTCAAATTGTAATTCAATTTATTTTAACTATAAAAAAGGACTTATTTTAATGGTTATCACAGCATTTTTTACTTTACTTTTTTTATTGGTGACAGCGGCGGCTGTTGGCCTTGGCTGGGGTAATGTGCTTGTTTTTAGCCTGATAGGGCTTGCGGCATTGATTCAGGGAACATTAATGATCAAAAGCATCAATAACAAGAGTCAAGAAAGTAAGGGTGAAGATGATTTAGAAAATAAAAAATTGAATGGCAGCGAGTTAAAGAATGAAACCAGACAAACATTATGTGACCTCGTAGATTACAACATCACAGAGTTCGATACAGCCGAGAAAGAGCTGGAAAATATGCGCTCAGTGGTAACATCAGCAAGTAATCAGCTAGGCAGCAATTTATCCGGGCTTGAAAGCGCCTCTGAAAACCAGATTGAGCTACTTAAAGGGCTGATAAGTGAACTGCTCAATGCAACGGAAAATGCAACTCAGGCAGAACAACAAAAAAGTATCGAAAAAAGTGCAGATGATTGTGAAAACGTTGTCAATGGCATGGTGGTCTCCATTCAAGGTGTTATCTCTGCAACCAGCAATATTACTCAACAATTTGAAGATATGCACACCCATGTAGAGTCTGTTGACAATCTGATTGGTGATATTATTAATATCAACTCTCAAACAAACCTACTTGCATTAAATGCCGCTATTGAGGCGGCGCGAGCGGGTGAAGCCGGTCGGGGTTTTGCTGTGGTTGCCGATGAGGTTAGAAGCCTCTCACTTCGAACCAATCAATTCAGTGATGAAATACGCCTACAGATGGAAAACATTAAAAATAGCATCAGTGCTGCAAACAGTTCGGTTGATTCAGTAAAATCGATCAACATGGAAACACAACTGGAATCTAAGGATCAAGTACATAGTATGTGGGGTGAAGTCAGCAAATTAACTGAAAAAACTTCACAGCAATCACAACTTATTAATGATATTGCTCATCGAATTCAACAGCACGTCAGCTCCAGCATTCTCTCTTTACAATTTGAGGATTTAACTATTCAATCAATTGAACATGTGACGACTCGTCTTAAAACACTGAAACAACTTGCAGATTATACTAAACCGCTTTATTTAAACAGTGAAGACAAAGCATCGCTGACAGAGCTGAAAGACCAATTGGCTAAAGCTCAAAAAGGATCACGCCAGTTTGAGCTCAATCCCCAACAGAAAAATATGCAAGAAGGGAATATCGAACTTTTTTAATTGTTGTAGAGAATCAAGAAAATCGGATGAACAGTGGGAACTATTGCGAGTTGTAACGACTCGCGATGGGAGCGACATTCAATACTAAGGAATGGGCACACAATTCACATTTCAATCCACACGTCGGCAAAAAAAAACCAAAAAATTTGACACTCATAATCAGATCACAGGAAAACACATTCCAATCCCTATTTTAATATGTGAAAATACGCGTCTTTTTAAAATTCTTCAAATAATTCAATCGTTATGGCTTCATCTCTTGACCCACAGAGCGCAACCTCTCTGAGCCCATTTCACCCTGTACTGCCTAAAAAGCAGAATGATTCTTTGCAGTGGGGGCAGTTACACGGCAGCAGTCTGGGCTTGGCGGTGGCATCCGCCGCCCAAAAACACTCAGGATTGGTTCTGGTTCTGACAACCGATATGCAAGCCGCCACACGTTTAGCGCATGAACTTCATTTTTTTGCTGGTGACAGCGAAGAAACAGCGATTCTCACTTTCCCTGACTGGGAGACTCTGCCGTATGACATATTCTCCCCTCATCAGGATATTATCTCGCAGCGTTTAAGCACACTCTATCGCCTACCCTCTGTGAAACGTGGTGTACTGATTGTACCGATATCAACCGCTATGCACCGCCTTCCGCCTCGTAGCTTTCTTGATGCCAGCACGCTATTACTGGATGAAGGTGAAAAATTTGATATGGATCAAATGCGCCTGCGACTGGAAGAAGCCGGCTATCAATGCGTATCACAAGTGACCGAACATGGTGATTTTTCAGTACGCGGCAGTATTCTTGATCTGTACCCAATGGGCGCAAAATTGCCCTACCGTATTGATTTGTTTGATGATGAAATCGACAGCATTCGTACTTTTGACCCCGAAGATCAGCGCTCTATCGAACGCGTCAAACAAGTTCGTTTACTGCCTGCGCGTGAATTTCCGCTACACAAAGAAGGCATTACTCGCTTTCGTCTGGCCTACCGGGAAGCATTTGAAGGAAACACTTCAAACAGCCCCATTTACCGCGATGTCAATAAAGGACTTGCACCTTCCGGTATTGAATATTATTTGCCTCTGTTTTTTGACCAGACAAATACACTCTTTGATTACTTGCCCAGTGACACATTGCTATTAACCGATAAAAAAATTGATAGTGCGGCAGAAACATTCTGGCAAGAAACCAGCAAACGTTACGACCAAAATAAGTATGACCCCGAGCACCCCCTGCTTCCGCCCGCAGAGATTTTTTTACGTGTCGAAGAGCTGTTTGGACAACTGCGTGAATATCCCCGAATTCGTTTTCAGCAAGAAGCATTGCCTGACGGTGGCCACACGATCAACTATGTCACCCGCCCACTGCCATCACTGACTGTTGATGCACGAGCCGAAAAACCGCTTGCGGCGCTGACACAGTTTTTAGACGATTTTGATGGGCGCGCGCTCATTATTGCCGAAAGCCCCGGACGGCGAGAAACCCTGCTCGAGTTATTCACAAAACATCAACAGCACCCAAACGTATTTGATAACTGGCAAAGCTTTCTGGAAAGCGATGTGCCACTGGGCATTACAGTAGCCATTTTGGACGATGGCCTATGCAACGCCACGCCAGCGATTGCAATCATCACTGAGCAACAGCTTTTTGGTGAACAGGTCATGCAGCGTCGCCGCCGTAAAAGCAAAGGGCGTGATAACGATACCATTATTCGCAATTTAACCGAGCTGACCATTGGTGCGCCTGTGGTACATGAAGAGCACGGCGTGGGACGTTATCTGGGATTACAAATTCTGGACATGGGCGATATGGAACGAGAGTTCCTGATGCTCGAATACGCCAAAGGCGACAAACTTTATGTGCCCGTTTCATCGCTGCATTTCATTAATCGCTATACCGGTGCAGAAAATGCACCGCTGCATAAACTGGGCAGCGATCAATGGGAAAAAGCTCGAACGCGTGCGGCTAAAAAAGTCTCGGATGTGGCGGTTGAGTTGCTCGACATTTATGCAAGACGCGCTGCGCGCCAAGGTCATCGCTATCAATTTGATAAAGAACAGTACGCCGCTTTTGCGGCCGCCTTTCCATTCGAAGAAACCCCTGACCAAGCCAGCACTATTCTAGCTATCATTGATGACATGACCTCTCAAAAACCGATGGATCGACTGGTCTGTGGTGATGTGGGGTTCGGTAAAACAGAAGTGGCGATGCGCGCTGCATTTATTGCCGCACTCGATGGAAAGCAGGTCGCCATACTCGCCCCAACGACACTGCTCGCTCAACAACATTATGAGAACTTTAAAGATCGCTTTGCCGACTGGCCCATTCAAGTGGAAGTGCTCTCCCGCTTTCGCTCCAAAAAGCAGCAAGATGAAACAATTGCAGCCATTGCAGCAGGTCAGGTTGATATCATCATCGGCACACACAAAATCTTACAAAAGAGTCTTGAGTTTAATAACCTCGGGCTCGCCATTATTGATGAAGAACATCGCTTTGGTGTACGCCAGAAAGAGCGTTTTAAATCCATGCGCTCTGAAATTGACCTGCTCACACTCACCGCCACTCCCATTCCACGCACATTGAATATGGCGATGGCAGATCTACGTGATCTTTCGATTATCGCCACCCCGCCGGCCAAGCGTGTTGCCATAAAAACATTCATCACAGAGTGGAATGACAACTTACTGACAGAGGCCATTCTGCGTGAGCTGAAACGTGGTGGCCAAGTCTATGTTCTTCATAATGAAGTGCAAACGATTGAAAGAATGGTCAGCCGAATTTCAGAGCTACTGCCTGAAGCAGACGTTCGATTCGCACATGGACAAATGCGCGAGCGTGAACTGGAACAGGTAATGCTGGATTTTTATCACCAACGCTTCAATGTGCTGGTCTCCTCCACCATCATCGAAAGTGGCATTGATATTCCAACCGCCAATACCATCATCATCAATCGTGCTGATAAATTGGGTCTGGCTCAGCTCTACCAGATTCGAGGTCGAGTCGGACGTTCGCACCACAGAGCCTATGCTTATCTGGTCACCCCTCCGAAAAAGAGCATGAGTAAAGATGCCATTAAACGGCTCGAAGCCATTGGTTCATTAGAAGAGCTTGGGGCAGGCTTTACACTTGCAACTCATGATCTGGAAATTCGTGGGACAGGGGAATTATTAGGTGATGAACAGAGTGGCCAAATTAATGAAGTGGGTTTCACGCTTTATATGGAGCTATTAGAACGTGCGGTGAATGCACTTAAATCCGGAAAGCAGCCCGAACTGGAGCGTTCACTGGAGCATGGCACTGAAATTGATCTACAAGTATCGGCGCTATTACCCGCAGACTACCTGCCTGATGTACATAGTCGTCTGGTACTTTACAAACGAATTGCCAATGCCGCTAATACCGATGAATTGAATGAACTCCAGATTGAAATGATTGACCGCTTCGGTTTACTGCCGGATGCGGCTAAGAATTTATTGAAAGTGACCGAATTAAAGCTCATGGCTGAACCGATGAATATTAAAAAAATAGATGGCACTGGAGAAGGGTTCAGAATTATTTTTGGAGCAGAGCCCAATATGGATCAAATGGCTATACTGAAACTTATTCAAACACAACCGCAAACCTATAAACTGGATGGCGCTGAAAAGCTGCGCATCATTAAAAAAATGCCCGAAGCTTCTGATCGGTTTCAAGCCGTTGAAGAACTTTTGAAAAAAATCACACTCCATTGAACTCACAAGAAAAATGATGGCCTATACAGATTCAGGTAAAAGGATAAAATCATTGTCTCGTTTAGTTTTATTATTGCTCAGTATTATTGCTTCAATCGTTGCCTTCGCGCCATTAAACATTGAAACATATGGTGCTTTAGATGCATCACATTTACCTGCGTTTGGTATATTTACAGTAGCCATTTTTTTCAACGTGCCTGAATTGCATAAGCATTGGCGCTATACCATCACGCTGATGATTTGTGTCTCTCTTGTTTTTGCAGTTGAATGGATACAAACCATGGTGGGCCGAACAGCCAGCTGGGAAGATAGCCAACTGGGTCTTATCGGCATCGCCCTGGCACTCACCGGAATTTATACTTGGCGACATACTAAAATAATTTACCTGAGAGGGTTTTACAGTGTGGGTATGTTGCTGGTGCTATCACTGTTTTTTTATCCTGTAGTACAAAAATGGTACGATGCATCTCCTTACGCCCACCAGGCTTATATTGAATTAGCACAATTTATAAACCCCATTATGGGTTAATGCAAATCACATGAGAACGCTACATTGCCACGCCTGATTTTATTGATCATTTTTGTCGCCGCAATCACAGTTGCATTTTTTCCTTATTCATTTGGTGCATATGACAGGTTTGCGAGTAAAGTTTTAAATACAGCACACCTGCCCGCATTTGCCATTCTTACCTTGGCGCTCTTTTTTAACTTTCCCCGAAAATTTGGAAACTGGCGTTATCTGATTATCTTTACTCTTTCTATTGTACTAGCAATCGCAATAGAGTGGATTCAAGCACGAATCGGGCGTGAAGCAAGCTGGGCGGATGTCGGCCTTGATCTAGTAGGAATTATTCTTGCGTTGTGTGGAATCTATTTATGGCAAAAAACAGACAAGGCCATGCTGCGCTGGGGTTATAGTTTTTTTGCTCTGGGCATCATTATTTTCTTTAGTTACCCGACTGCAATAAAAGGTTACAGCATCTACTGGCAACAACAACAATTCCCCATGCTTGGGGATTTTGAAAGCAAGATGGATCTTTATGCATGGCAAGCACAAGGAGGAAGCGCAGAGTATCCCACTCGCATTGAGTTACAAGCAGACAATGCCACTCATGGCAATCAAGCTTTGCGTGTCATCTTTGGTCAAGGGAATTGGGCCGGTGTTTATTTTTCAGCTTATGATGCCGACTGGTCTGATTACAAATACTTTGAACTTGATGTTTTTAACCCTGATGCTCAAGATTTTGGTTTTTCCATTCGTATTGACGACGACGATCAACGTGCGATCAGTTCTTACTATCATCGCTTTAATTACACCCAAACCATACATCCGGGCATGAATAAAATTCGCATTCCTGTCCATACCATCATGACTCGCCCAAAAAACCGAAACTTAAATATTAAAGCAATACGCCGACTTATCTTATATCTGGATAAAAATGCACCTTTACGCATACTTTACATTGATAACATTCGTCTGGAATAATGACGAAATAGCCAACAGACAGGGCAAATAAAAAATGAAAGAAAGTTTGCTTAAATTACAACCGGGTGATGCCATACAACTGCAGTTTCCTGACGATGAGACAAAACGCTTTTATGTAAAGCTCATAGGTTACTTGCCCGACCACAGCATTATTGTGACAACACCACATGTGAACGGAAAAATCACTATCATCAAACAGGATCAGAAATTTGTGGTTCGTTTACTGACGGGAAATACGGTGTGTGGTTTTTCATCCAGACTTCTGCACTCGAGCGCACGCCCCTACCCTCAT
>CAYXVC010000106.1:0-7486 GCA_964468225.1 uncultured Gammaproteobacteria bacterium | reverse complement strand
GGAATATTGGTAGTGGCTTGATCAATGACACCCAGATCAACTGCACGCTGCAATGATTCAGGGCAACGCCCGTAACCTATAACCTTTTGACATAAACCCGCTGATTTAGCTGCCTTGGCTAAAGAGCCGCCAATCAACCCGACACCAATAATAGATAGAATTTTTTCTTTTACTTCAGGCACTACAACACCGCACAAGGATAGGAACCCAACACCTTAACCATCACCGCTTCTTTTTCCAGCTCTGCCAAGGCTTTTGCAACCTTCGGATCATCCTGATGGCCTTCAATGTCCACAAAAAAAACGTAATCCCACATTCCACGCCGGGAAGGACGTGACTCAATACGATTCATTGAAATACCGTGACGTGCAAAAGGTGCCAACAAACTATGCAGCGCTCCAGAACGATTGCGGGATGAAAGTAATAATGATGTTTTATCACAACCACTGCGCATCGTAGACAGTTGTCCGATCATTAAAAAACGCGTCGTATTATCAGGTTTATCTTCAATATTAGCCGCAATAATATTCAGCCCATACTGTTCACCCGCCAATTCACCTGCAATTGCAGCAGCATCCGGTTCATTTTTTACCCGACGCGCAGCTTCGGCATTACTGCTCACAGGAATTCGTGAAACTCCAGATAAATTCGCATCCAGCCATTCACGACATTGCGCCAGAGATTGTTGATGGGAATAGATCCGTTTCACCTGATCGGCATTCGTCATTTGCCCCAGCAAATTTTGATGGATACGCAGCTCAACTTCACCACAAATTTTCAAAGGTGAGTTGATAAATGTATCCAGAGTATGATTCACCACACCCTCTGTGGAATTCTCAATCGGCACCACACCATAATGTGAAGCTCCTGACTCCACATCACGAAAAATTTCATCAATCGCCATCAAGGGCACTGTGGTCACTGAGTGGCCAAAATGTTTCAACGCCGCTGCTTGAGTAAATGTTCCTGCGGGCCCAAGATAGGCAATGCGCATGGGCTGTTCCAATGCAAGACAAGCCGACATGATTTCGCGGAAAAGACGTGCAATTTCTTCTCCGCCTAACGGCCCCTCATTGCGTTTTTGCACACACCGCAACACATCAGCTTCACGCTCAGGGCGATAAAAATTGACCTGTTCACCATCGGAAGTTTGTTTAATGCGCGCCACATCCATTGCACATTCGGCACGTTTATTGATCAAACTCTGAATCTGCTCATCCAGCAAATCAATACGATCACGTACCACTTTTAATTTTTCAGACTCTGACATCATCTAATACGATCTAACTGCCAATACACCTTCAATAGAGTTGAGTGCTTGAATTACAGTTTGAGGAATTTCACTCTCCACATCAACCAGAGTATAAGCGTATTCATCTTTGGATTTATTCAGTAAATCCACAATATTCAAGCCTGCATCAGCCAGTGCTGTTGATATCTGCCCTACCATATTCGGCACATTGGAATTAAAGATACCAATACGGTAGCCATCAGAACGTGGCATTTGAGTTTCCGGAAAGTTCACCGCATTAAAAATATTACCATTTTCCAAAAAATCACGCACTTGATCTGCCACCATGATGGCACAGTTCTCTTCGGCTTCAACTGTTGATGCTCCCAAATGCGGCAATGTAATGACTCTCTCATGATCTTTCATCAAATTAGAGGGAAAATCGCAAACATAGGCGTGAATTTTATCGGACTTAATCGCGGCTGATAGTGCCTCATTATCAATAATGCCATCACGAGAAAAATTCAGAATTGTTGCACCCGGTTTCATTAGATCAAAACGTTCTTTGCCCAGCATGCTACGTGTTGCATCAACCAATGGCACATGAAAAGTGACAAAATCAGAATGAATCAACAGATCATCCAGACTGGTTGCCAACTGTACATCAGAAGAGAGCTTCCAGGCACTTTGAACTGTAATCTGCGGATCAAAGCCGATCACTTTCATACCGAGCTTCAGTGCTGAGTTGGCAATTTTAATCCCAATCGCACCCAAGCCAACCACACCTAATGTTCGCCCAGGCAACTCAAAACCAACAAAGTCTTTCTTGCCTGATTCGACTTGTTTGTGAATCGCACCGTCATCACCTTCCAGATTACGTGCATACTCCCAACCCTGGCAAATATTGCGACTCGCCAACAGCATTCCAGCCAATACAAGCTCATGAACTGCATTAGAGTTCGCACCGGGCGCATTGAATACGGGAATTCCACGCTGGCTCATCTCATCAACAGGAATATTATTAACCCCTGCACCCGCTCGCCCGATGGCTTTAAGCGTTTCAGGAATATCCATGCCATGCATTTTAAAAGATCGTAGTAAAATCGCATCGGGATGTTGAATTTCAGAAGCTATCTCATATTGCTCACGCGGCAAGCGCTTTAATCCGGCGACCGAAATATTGTTGAGTGTGAGTATTTTGTACATATGTTCCCTTTATAACCCATTGCGATATTCAAACTCCGCCATAAAATCGACCAAGGCACTGACACCTTCCTCAGGCATCGCATTATAAATACTGGCACGCATTCCGCCCACAGAACGATGACCTTTAAGTGTTCTCAACCCCAACGCATCCGCTTCTTTCAAAAATGCAGCATCCAGATTGCTATCTGCCAACGTAAAAGGCACATTCATTCTGGAACGACTATCCAGTGCAACGGGATTAGCATAAAAATCAGAAGCATCGATAAAAGCATACAATTTATTTGCTTTACGCTGGTTCTCTTCTGCAACAGCAGTTAACCCACCTTTATCTTTAAGGTATTCAAACACCAGCCCAGCCAAATACCATGTATAAGTCGGCGGAGTATTGTACATAGAGTGATTATCAGCGTGTATTTTATAGTTAAACATGCTGGGCGTGCCTTCACGTGCATAGCCAATCAAATCTTCACGCACAATCACTACAGCCAAACCGGCTGGGCCAATATTTTTCTGCGCGCCCGCATAAATCAGACCATACTTTGAAACATCAATCGGACGTGACAAAATGTTTGAAGACATATCCGCCACAAGCGGCACATCACCCACTTCAGGCATCCATTGAAACTCGACACCACCAATCGTTTCATTTGGAATGTAATGCACATAAGCTGCATTTTTATTTAGCTGCCACTCACTTTGCGCTGGAATACTATTAAAGCCATCTGATTCGGAAGTCGCGACAATATTCACATCACAATAGCGCTTCGCTTCAGCAATCGCTTTTTTGGACCACTGCCCAGTATAAACATAGTCAGCAGTGGATTTATCCCGCAACAGATTAAGAGGCACCATTGCAAACTGGCTGCTCGCACCGCCTTGTAAAAACAGAACCTTATAATTATCTGGAACAGCGAGTAATTCACGCAAATCAGCTTCTGCTTTTTCAGCGATCGACATATACTCTTTACCGCGGTGACTCATCTCCATCACCGACATTCCTGTGCCTTGCCAATCAAGCATCTCTTCCTGAGCTCGCTTCAAAACTGCCGTTGGCAGCATTGCAGGCCCCGCACTAAAATTATAAATACGTGCCATTTTACTCTTCACCCTCACTATCACTGCTATCTTCTATATTATCTTCATCATCGCCATCAAGATTTTCAATTTTCTCAATGCTGACCAATGACTCTTTTTTACCGAGTTTAATCAGCGTCACCCCTTGAGTATTTCGCCCAACAACTGAAATACCCGCAACCGGTGTACGCACCAATGTTCCACCATTACTGATTAACATCACCTCATCTTGCTCTGTGACCGATATTGCACCAATCACGGCACCATTACGCTCGGAAGTCTGTATTGAAATCACGCCCTGACCACCACGACCATGACTTGGATAGTCATCAATCGAAGTACATTTACCAAAGCCATGCTCAGTCACAGTTAAAATATGGCCTTCATCCGCAAGAATCAGCGAAATAACTTCCTGTCCCTCTTTCAAGCGCATGCCACGTACACCGCGTGCAGTGCGCCCCATTGCCCTCACAACGCTTTCATTAAAACGAATCGCTTTACCCGCGCTGTTAAATAGCATGACATCACGCTGACCGTCTGTAATATCAACCCCCACAAGACAATCATCATCGCGCAAATCAAGTGCGATGATGCCATTGGCGCGTGGCCGGGAAAAATCTTTAAGAGAGGTTTTCTTTACAACACCGCTGGCAGTGGCCATGAATACGTATTTGTCTTCTTCAAATTCACGCACAGGCAATATTGCATTAATTCGCTCGCCCTCTTCCAAAGGCAACAGATTCACAATAGGTTTACCACGCGCCGCACGACTGGCTTGCGGTAATTCATACACTTTCAGCCAATAAACCTTGCCACGACTGGAGAAACAGAGAATGGTGTCGTGCGTACTTGCAACAAAAAGCTTGTCAATAAAATCTTCTTCTTTCATTGACGTGGCTGATTTGCCTCGCCCACCGCGTCGCTGTGCCGTATAGCTATCCAGCGGCTGTGCTTTGGCATAGCCCGCATGAGAAAGTGTGACAACCACATCTTCTTCTGTAATCAGATCTTCCAGACTTAAGTCAAGACGATCTCTTAAAATTTCAGTGCGACGCTCATCGCCATACTGTTCTTTTATTTTTAATAACTCATCACGAATCACACGCATCAAACGATCCGGGTTATTCAGAATATCCATCAGGTCGGCAATCAAAGCCAGAAGCTCGCCGTATTCCTTAATGACTTTATCTTTTTCCAAACCAGTTAAACGATGCAAACGCAGATCGAGAATCGCCTGTGCTTGTGATTCAGAAAGGCGATAACCTTCATCCGTTAAACCACAGCCTTCTTCCACGCTATCAGGACGAAAAGAGGTCGCACCTGCTTTTTCCAGCATTTCAACAACAATGCCAGGCTCCCAAACGCGTTCAATCAAACCTTTTTTAGCGGTCGCAGGATCCGGGGCATTTCTGATCAATACAATCACTTCATCAATATTTGCTAGCGCAACCGCCAAACCTTCCAGCAAATGCGCACGTTCACGCGCTTTACGAACTTCGAAAATAGTACGCCGAGTCACTACTTCTCGACGATGACGAATAAAAGCATCCAGTATCTGCTTCAGATTCAGCAATTTTGGCTGACCATCAACAATCGCTACCATATTGATGCCAAATGTCGTCTGCATCAGGGTGTGCTTGAAGAGATTATTAATCACGACTTCAGCGACTTCACCGCGTTTGACTTCAACGACCATGCGCATACCGTCTTTATCAGATTCATCACGCAGCGCACTGATGCCTTCGATTTTTTTATCGCGAACCAGTTCACCAATTTTTTCGAGCAGGCGGGCTTTATTTACCTGATAGGGCAGTTCATGAACAATAATGCTCTGCTTGCCAGTAGCAGATTCTTCTACTCCTGTTTTAGCACGCACATAAATCGAACCCCGCCCTGTTTCATACGCTTTTTGAATTCCGCTTGAACCGTTAATAATGGCTGCTGTTGGAAAATCAGGGCCGGGAATATATTCCATCAAGCCATGAATCGTAAGATCTGGATTATCAACCAGTGCGAGACAGGCATTAATAACTTCGTTGATATTGTGCGGAGGGATATTGGTCGCCATACCGACTGCAATTCCTGACGATCCATTCACTAACAGACATGGAATGCGCGCGGGCAATACGGTCGGTTCGGACTCTGATTCATCATAGTTCGCAGCAAAGTCGACGGTCTCTTTTTCAAGATCAATCAACATGTCATGCGCAATACGTGCCATGCGAATTTCGGTATAACGCATGGCTGCCGGTGAATCACCATCCACCGAACCAAAGTTTCCCTGACCATCAATCAGCATGTAACGCAAAGAAAACGGCTGCGCCATACGAACGATGGTGTCATAAACCGCCGTATCACCATGAGGGTGATACTTACCAATGACATCACCGACGATACGCGCCGATTTTTTATAAGGCTTGTTCCAGTCGTTACCAAGAACTCGCATGGCGTATAAAACACGACGATGCACTGGTTTTAACCCATCGCGCACATCAGGCAAAGCACGCCCGACGATGACGCTCATTGCGTACTCCATGTACGACTGTTTCATCTCCTCTTCGATATTAATCGGGAGGACTTCTTTAGCAAACTCAGTCATGAAAATTCACAAGCCTTATGGTATTGGTTTGAATGCATAAAAAACCGCGAAATCGTACCACAATTGGCGCAATTCTGCATGTTATGATCTGCTACGCCATTAATGCTGCCATTTTTTTGGTTGTCGGCTCCAATACAATCCCTTTTTCCGTCACAATCACATCAATCAGGTCTGCCGGTGTCACATCAAACGCAGGATTCCAGCCTACCGCACCTTTCGCGGCAATACGCTTGCACTGGTTCATCATAATTTCATCTTCCGAACGCAGCTCAATCGGAATCTGATCGCCTTGGCTCATGCGCATATCAATGGTGCTGGTCGGCGCAACCACCATGAATTTCACACCATGATAACGTGCCACAACCGCCAGATTATAAGTACCGATTTTATTGGCCACATCACCATTCGCTGCGATTCGGTCCGAACCAACAATGATCCATTGCACTTTGCCTTGCTTCATCAAATGAGCCGCCGCACCTTCCACCAGAACTGTCACTGGAATTTTTTCCTGCACCATTTCCCATGCGGTCAAACGTGAGCCTTGCAACCATGGACGAGTCTCATCGGCATAAACATGCTGGATTTTCCCTGCCTTATTGGCCGACCGAATCACGCCCAGCGCCGTACCATAGCCGCCGGTCGCCAACGCCCCTGCATTACAATGCGTCAACACGGAGCAGCGTGATTCAATCAATTCAGCGCCCAACTCGCCCATTCGCTGACAAGCGGCCACATCTTCTGCATGAATACGCTTCGCTTCATCCAGCAACCCTTCTTCAGGATTTTCACACCCGGTAAGGCAAGCTTGCATCTGCTCAAGCGCCCAGCATAGATTCACCGCCGTAGGCCGAGCATCCGCTAACTGCTTAATGTCAGCCTCCATCAGCTCTTTCCAGCGCTCCGGCACGCGCGCATACCAGGCTCGCGCAGAGAGCACTACTGCATAAGCCGCCGCCACACCGATTGCGGGCGCACCCCGTACCACCATATCGCGTATGGCTGAAGCCACTTCGGCAGAATCAGCATAACTCAAGTATTCAACTTTATGAGGCAACAAACGCTGATCCAGCAATCTAAGCACCCCATCTTTCCACACAACGGCATGGACGGAATCATTATTATTTTCTGACATCACAGCACCCCAGCTTCAAACAAAAAATAGTTGATCTACTGAATACCACAAACCTTACCGGTTTTGAAATGATTATTTTATTCCAGCAGGTATAATCCCTGCTATTTCTCACCATAAACCAATCACACAGTTATGAATCAAATTAAAACCATTGGCCAGTTTTTTGAACAATCCAACACCCAATTTCGTACCTTTGATATGGGACGACGCATCAGCAAATTCCCTTCCATGCAGTTCCAGCAAT
>CAYXVC010000105.1:0-7561 GCA_964468225.1 uncultured Gammaproteobacteria bacterium | reverse complement strand
GAAGAAATTGCTCAAATTCAGTTCGAGCAATTTATATTTTTTAGCCAATGGGAAAATATAAAGCAATACGCCAATGAAAAAGGCATTTTGTTATTTGGTGATATACCCATCTTTGTCTCCCACGACAGTGCTGATGTATGGCTGCATCGCGAATGTTTCGAATTGAATGCAGACGGCCACCCCGATATTGTTGCGGGCGTACCGCCCGATTATTTTTCAACAACAGGCCAACGCTGGGGTAACCCGCATTACCGTTGGGACTTTATGGAAAAAAACGGATTTTCCTGGTGGATTGAACGCATAGAAGCGCAACTCAAGCTCTATGACATCATACGCATTGACCACTTCAGAGGATTTGAAGCCTACTGGGCCATTCCAGCCGATGAAGAGACAGCCGTTAATGGGCATTGGGTGAAAGCTCCCGGACAAGCGCTTTTCAAAAAATTACAACAACACTTTGGAACCTTGCCTTTTATTGCCGAAGACCTTGGCGTGATTACAGACGAAGTCGATGCGCTACGAAAAGAGTTCAAGCTGCCGGGGATGAAAATATTACAGTTTGCTTTTGATAGTGGCGCCGAAAACCCTTACCTTCCACACAACCATGAAACCGACTCTGTTGTTTACAGTGGCACTCATGACAACAACACCACTTGCGGATGGTATAACGCACTATCCTTCGAGCAAAAACAACATATTCAGGTATATTTAGGTTTTCCAAAAGAAGCAATGCCCTGGCCTATCATTCGTAGCGCACTCGCATCGGTTGCAAAACTGGCGGTTATTCCCATGCAAGATATATTAATGCTCGGCGAAAAACACAGAATGAACACCCCGGGCACTTGTGAAGGAAACTGGCATTGGCGCTTCAAGTGGGATCAGCTCGATAATAATACCCCAAAACATATCAAACAAATGATGGAAATTTATAACCGAAATACCCAGTCTTAAATCTGTAATTTAAACAAAAAACTTATATAATAAAAGCACATAGAAAATAAAAAGGAATTTTCAGATGAAAGAAACCCAATGGGATGTTGCATTAGCAGCATTAATAACTGAAGAATATAAAAACAAAGGAGTGTCGTTAAAAGTCAATAATTTCAATGAAATCGCTCATCGATACAAAATTCGTTTTGATGACATCATGGCCACTGTTTTTGAACTCACCATTCAAAAAGAGTGGAAATACAACAACAACGACACTCAACAAATCATTACCCGAAAAACACTTGACGAACTCTACGTCAATGGCCGACTAAAACAAGAAGATATAGAAACATTTACCGGTGAATGGTCTCCGATCAATTAACGGGTTAATCGCTCGAAAATAAAAAAACCTGCTACATAAGTTCCTACAGCAGATCCAAGTGTACTCAATATAAAAACAAGCAAAGTGCGTGTCACACGATTTTTCCACCACCCTTTTAAATGGGTGGTGTCATGTTTCAATTGATTAAAGTCATCCACCTTCGGCTTACGCAGATAGATCTCGATCGTTGCAGTGACCATACCTGCACCCACCATAGGGTTCAAAGAAGTCAGAGGCGCGGCAATAAAGGCACCAACAATGGTTAATGGATGCGCCCCGGCAATCGCTGCCCCTAGCGCTGACAGTCCACCATTAATTACAACCCATCCCACAACCAGCGACCAACCCAAATCACTGCTGTGTGAAAAACCTAAAGCAAAACCAAGCATCACCAGCGCAACAATCACCCAAGGCACTATTTTCAACCACCCTCGGCTCACAGGAATAGTCTCTAGCTCATCAATGACCTGTTCCGGTTTTTGCTGTGATTGTAATAGGTACTTTTCTATGCCACGCAGATGCCCTGCGCCCACAACAACCAGAAGTTCGCTAAATGACTGTTTTTCTGTCTCTTGTAACAGACGTGCCGCCATATAACGATCACGCTCATCAATTAGTGGTAAAAACAGTGATTGAGATTGCTCTGAAAATTGAGAAAAAGTTGATTCCAGCAGGTCGCCTTCTTTCAGGCGCTCAATATCTTCTTCACTCACCTTATCTCTGGAAACTACACTCGCCAATAATCCAGACATCAAATTCAAACGTTGCCACCATGGAATATTATGATAGATACGTTTCAGCGTGATACCCACTTCACGATCCACAAGAAATATAGGTGTTTTTTCAGCCTGTGCGTACTCTACAGCAGCGAGCATATCCGCACCCGGCTTCACACCAAACTGGTCAGCAATACGCTGCTGAAATGCACCCATTGCCAGACTTGCTGCCACCATCGAAACCTTACGTTCACGCACCACCTGAAACAGATCCATTCGCGCTAAAGCATCTGGATGAATCATTGCATTATAACGACTGGGACAAAGCTCAACAGCAACCGCATCATATTTTTGGCTGTCCAGCATTGATTTTACTGTATCAGCACTGATTTTGGAGACATGCGCTGTTCCAAGCAAAGTAATAGATTGTTCGCCAAACTTGATTTTTACAAGCGGCTGCTCTGGTAAATTCGGATTCAACGGTGCAAATAACTCCTGAAGATCGTGGATACTATTTTTATTTAGTACATCCTAACAAAAAAATGCTGGACAGCTCAATAGAACTGTCCAGCATTATATTAATAAAAAAATTAAATTTTAAAAGACAAATCAATTCTTTATGAAATTTGCTCCATCAAATTCAAAGCATCTTTTTTCTGTTGCTCATCCCCTTTATCCAGAACATCGTCCAGTATTTCCCGTGCTCCCAAGTCATCGCCCATATCAACATAAGCACGCGCTAAATCCAACCGGGTTCCAACCTCATCCATTTTGGATAACCAATCATCGTCGGAATCCACAGTGTCATTATTAACAGTGTCATTATTATCAGTTAGCGATACCTCCGGAATTGAGAATTCATCCTCTGAATAAGGCAAATCGCCCAACTCTTTCTGTAAATCTACCGACTCTTCTGAACCTTTAAGTAAAGGTGCCAAACCCGCATCTAAACCACCTTCGAAAGCAATGCTATTGTCACTTTTTAGTTCTGGCTCCAAATCGTCATCTAAAGATGGTTTCTTTTCCTCTGTCTGATGTTCGGAAACCAGCTCTTCCTCAAACAACTTATTATCACCGCTTAAATCAATCTCTTCAGACAATAGAAGCGATGATTCTTCCATTTTCAATGCATTGGCATCAAATTCAGAGAGTTGATTTGCTATATCGTCCTGCAACAACACGACTTGCTCTTCATTCTGGAACAGTGCGTGACCAGGAGATATCTGAGAAGCCATCGATGAAACCTCATTCCACAAATGGCCTTCATCGTCTTTTATTGATTCCTTGAGTAACTCTGCTTGTGCAATAAATGCATCCTGATCCTCCGTTGCCACATAAATTTCCAATAATTTAACATGCAGCTCATTTCTTTCCGGATCAATCTGAATGGCTTCTTTTAATAGATCCTCGGCTTGAGGATAGCGTCGATAAGCGATGTACACATCCGCTTCATCAAGGGGATCAATCTCATAATCAAGCTGCATATCTTCTGCAACAACTGCTTCCTCAGTTGTTGCAGCATGAGTAGCAACCTCCTCATCGCTGACAGACATATCAGACAAATCCGAATGGCTGCCAGATTCAACATTGTCATTTAATGGGGGTGTTTCTATGAATTCAGCATAACTCTCATCTTCAAATGATTCATTGTCACGTGAACGGCGGCGCATCACAACCGCACCCAGAGCCAACAAACCTAAGCCAACCGCAACCACTAAACCCAGTGCCGTAGGATCTTTAAACAAACCACCAATAAAAGATTCAGACTTTGGCGCTTCTTTTTTCTGAACCGGCTGCTCCACAGAAGCAACAGGAGGTGTCGCTACCTGCTGCTGTGACTCCTCAGCAACTGAAGTTTGAGAAGCTGGCTCTTCAGGTAGCGTAACAACCGTCGTATCCAGCTCTTTATTTTGCAAGTTTGAGAATGCTTCTGACTCAACACTGAGCAAGCGATTTAACTCTTTGATCTTGGTTTCAAGTTCAACCAAACGAGTCTGCAACAAGGCATTCTCTCTTTCAGTGGTTTCATTACTCTGTAATGCCAATTCCAAATCATCTTGTAATCTGTTGACATCAGAGACTAACTCGGCCGTTGGCCCACCGACCTGATTCAAAACACCCTCATCAGGCGCAGCAAGTTCAAGCCGAGCCTGTTGCCTAGTCTTATTAGGCTGGCGCGGCTGGTTTGTAACTGCCTCTGATGCATGAAGATTTTCTCCGGCAATCTGTGCTTTGCCTTGCTTCATCGCTTGCCACTGCTGATTTTGAATGGTGTACTCTTTGCTTGCCTGTTTTTTACTGATCGCGGTAAAAAGAGCAACATCATCAAGGCGCAATATATGGCCCGCTTTGAGGCTATTAATATTATTATTATAAAAAGACTCGGGATTAGCTTTTAAAAGCGCCATCATGACTTGAAAGACACTCACCGAAGAGTCTGGACGCACCTCAAGTGCTATTTCCCACAACGTATCATGTCGCTTTGTTTCGCCATAGAAAATTGAGTCGTCACCACTCCATGCTGCTTGAGTCTGTGGACTGTTTTTGACAGGTTCAGCCGTCACTTCTGATCTGAGTGGTAAGCTATTAGTGGTGGCTGGAGCACTCACTGGCGCGGGCTTTTCCGAAATTAAGTCAGGCGGATCGAGAAGTAACGTATACTCACGAATCAGTCGCCCCCTGTTCCAGTTTACCTCAACAAAAAAGTCAAGAAAAGGTTCTGTAATAGGGTCATGACTGCTCACCATGACATAATACTCACCATCAATATGAGCCAGTTCAAAGTCAAGTTCATTTAAAACAGCAAGCCGATCTAGCCCCTCACGAGCAAATATTTCTGGCGAAGCCAAGCCGACACTTAAGGATTCGAAATCACCCTTCTCTAACGAAAATAGTTTAATTTCCGCATTCAAAGGTTGATTCAATGATGAATGGGCCTCGATATCCCCCAAGCCCAAAGCAACCACATAGGAAGGTGACAGCATACCCAGAGCTACCGATGCACTCAACACACAAGGAAATAAACGTTTTATTTTCATCCCTTTAGCTAACCTCAACATTAAAAATCGTTACCTTTTATATAATCATTTCAAATTTAGGCCCTAAAGCACAAGATTTGCTAAAGCCTAACCCAAAGCCCATAAACTCAATTAAAACTCTGTTCATTACTCGCAGCATTCTACGAAAACCCTTGGCACTGTACCACTATTTAACAACAGTATATCAACGTATCCACGCTTTTTTAGCACAATAAATGATTCACTTTCTACTATAGCGCCCTAAATGAGATAATCTTTGATAAGAGTTTCAGCAATTTGCACACTATTTAATGCTGCACCCTTGCGAACGTTATCGGCCACTATCCATAAATTAATACCATTAGGATGTGAAATATCATCACGAATTCGTCCGACATAGACAGAATCTTCCCCCGCAGCTTCACTCACAGCAGTGGGATAACCGCCCTCTTTACGCTCATCCAGAACAATGACACCCGCCGCACCTTTCAGTAAATCAACCACTTCATCAGCACTTATCGGGTCTCGTGTTTCAATGTGCAGCGCTTCAGAATGGCCATACACCACAGGAACACGTACCGCTGTCGGATTTACCAAGATCGCATCATTTTCAAAGATTTTTTTCGTTTCCCACACCATTTTCATCTCTTCTTTGGTGTAGCCATTGTCCAGAAAAACATCAATTTGAGGCAATACATTAAAAGCGATCTGTTTGGGATAAACATCACATGAGACAGAATCACCCGCAAGTACCGCAGCCGACTGTTGATTCAGCTCTTCAATGGCATCCATGCCTGTACCGGAGACTGCCTGATAAGTACATACGTTAATTCGTGTAATACCCACTGCATCATATATCGGCTTTAACGCGACTAACATTTGAATCGTCGAGCAATTTGGATTTGCGATGATATTGCGGTTTTTATAATCTCCAATCGCATGAGGATTCACTTCAGGAACCACCAGTGGAATTTCATCGTCGTAACGAAAATGAGAGGTATTGTCGATGACAATACATCCTTTCGCCGCTGCCTTCGGTGCATACACTTCAGAAATAGAGCCTCCCGCAGAAAAAAGGCCAATCTGTGCTTTTGAAAAGTCAAATTCTGCCAGATCTTCAACAATAACTGTTCGCCCTTTAAAGGTGAGTTCACGCCCCGCCGAGCGCTTGCTTGCCAGCAAATAAAGATTGTTGACAGGAAAATCTCGCTGTTCAAGAATCGACAGTAGTGCCTCGCCTACTGCACCTGTTGCACCCACAATAACAACATCAAATTTTTTGCTCATTTCAACTGACCTGTAATTAAACTTTTAATGCCGCTACCACGGCTGAACCCATTTCAGAAGTGCTCACCTTTTGAGAGCCGTCCGTATAGATATCTGCTGTTCGTAAACCTTGATCCAAAACAATACTGACTGCCGCTTCGATTCGATCCGCAAGCGCAGTTTCATTTAAAGAGTAACGCAACATCATCGCCACAGATAAAATCGTCGCCAACGGATTTGCAACATTTTTTCCGGCGATATCCGGTGCAGAACCGTGAATGGGTTCGTACATACCTTTACCATTGGCATCCAGTGAAGCCGATGGCAACATGCCAATAGAGCCTGTTAACATTGCAGCGCAATCGGAAAGAATGTCGCCAAACATATTAGTCGTCACCATCACATCAAACTGCTTCGGTGCACGCACTAACTGCATCGCTGCATTATCGACATACATATGGCTCAAAGTAACTTCGGGATAATCTTTAGCAACGCGTTCCATCACTTCTCGCCACAATTCAGTACACTCCAAAACATTGGCTTTATCAATAGAGCAGACTCGTTTGTCACGCTTCATTGCAATTTCAAATGCAGAATGGGCAATGCGTTCAATTTCAGACTCACGATAAATCAGAGTATTAAATCCCTGGCGTTCACCACTCTCCAGCGTACGTATTCCACGCGGCTGTCCGAAATAGATGCCGCCGGTTAGCTCGCGTACGATCATGATATCCAGCCCGGCAACCACTTCTTCTTTCAGCGTTGAAGCACTCGCCAGTTGTTTATATAAAATGGCGGGGCGCAGATTAGAAAACAGTTCAAGCTCGGCGCGTAATCCAAGCAGTCCCTTTTCAGGGCGAACGGCGATATCAAGATGTTCCCACTTATGACCACCTACTGCGCCTAATAAAATCGCATCTGCTGATTTTGCCAACGCCAAAGTCGCTTCAGGCAGAGGCGAACCGGCTGCATCGTAAGCTGCACCACCCACCAAACCGTGTTCAATATCCATTGCGAAACCAAAGTCATCTCTCAAACACTCTAAAACTTTGATGGCTTCATTCACAATCTCTGGGCCAATTCCATCACCCGGCAACACGGCTATCTTGTTTATCATTAATTTACTACCTAAAAAATGTTTTAGAATTTCTACGGAATTCTACACCATTTTTCTTATTCCATCAGGTCATTAAGGCATTGCATAACCGTCACGATATACGTCATACTTTTATTCATGCAAACAGAAACAC
>CAYXVC010000104.1:0-7599 GCA_964468225.1 uncultured Gammaproteobacteria bacterium | reverse complement strand
AAAATTGATAGTGGCACAGTAGAAATCTTCAATACCACCATCCAGGGTAATGGCAGTGTAGAGGCTGACCTTAGTGCTCCTGAACCTAACCTCACCAGTACGATTGCAGGTGGCGGCATCTATATTGGTGAAACAGCAGATGTCACCATAATGAGTTCAACGATAGAGGGCAACACTGCCCTATCCGGTGGTGGCATCGAGGTTTTTGGTGGCACTGCAGAGATCATAGACAATACCCTCATCGACTCTAATGTGGCCGGTGGCGCGGGGGGGGCCGGGGGAGGAATACAGAGCCTGGGCGGATTTCTCAATATCGGCCAGGCGACAATCAGTAACAATACGGCTAATGGCTCAGGGGGGGGGATCTACACCACGCAGGCCGGTTTTAATATCGGCAGTACCGTCATCACTGGCGCCACTATTGACAGTAATAACGCCAGAATCGCCGGCGGAATCTACATCACCATCGACGCTACCATCTCCCATAGCACCATCAGCAGAAACACGACAGTAGACGCAGGCGCAATAGTCCCTGGGGGTAATGGTGGTGGCATCTATATCTCAGGCGTCGGCAGCCTCAATCTTTTTAACTCAACGGTCAGCAGTAATGTTGCATACCGTGATGGTGGTGGCATCTTCACGGAACGAGGCATCATTATCAGTGACAGCACACTCTATGAAAACCGTGCAGAGATGTTAGGGGACAACTATGAGTTATTTGATGATATGCCACCCGTTGGCGGCAATCAGATCACAGTTTTCGATGCCTCTACAGCAGCACCAGATGTGTTAAACGACCCAAATGATCCAAGCGTTACATTTAGCAACACGATTATCGCTGACGGTAACAGCTCCAACGCGGCAACCACCCCCTGTGCTGGAACACTCCCGTTTACCACCGTTATCACCACAACTTATACCGACTTCATCACCACAGATAATTATAATATTGAGGGCTCTCCACTTGGAGGAACCAACAGTTGCGGTCTAACTGGAACTGATGACCTTACAGGAGAGCTGTCAGAACCTGCCAGTAGCGGCGGTATCCAGCTGGGCCCACTCTTCGATAATGATGGTCCAACTGAAACCCATGCTATTCCGGTTAGAGAGGGGGCCGTTCCGACTTCTGTTGCTGATAGAACCGTTGGTGACCCAACCTGCCCGACAGTGGATCAGCGTTTTTTCTCCAGACTGCAACTCCCTAACTGCACCACGGGTGCCGTGGACCCCAGTGCCGACACCCCCGTAGGTACAAACACTGTAGATCTACAGCTTACCCTATCAGCTACCCCTGACCCGGCCAAACCCAACGATCCTACCGACCCCGTCAAAGTCACCTTTACGGTACAAAACCTCTACTTTGCTGCCCCTGCTCACGGTGCTCAATTGATTATTACACTGCCGAGCGGCCCAATATACAATGGTGTCACCTCCACCGATATCAACGTCAACAACAGCTGCGCCGGGATAGCAATAGGTAGTTCATCTGGTGGTGAGATCACCTGTAATCTAGGCTCCCTGCAAGGGCTAGAGCTCAATGAAGTTTTTCTTACCCTAATTCCTACCAGCCTGGGCATTTTGACAGTGACTGCCAGCGCGACATCAACCGTAAACGATAGTCGCGACATCAACAACACTGATATCAGCACCAGCGTTGATGTAACCGATCAAGGGGGTGGTCTAGGCACCAATAACTTTGGTGGCAGCTCTGGCAGCAGTGGTGGAGGCACACTCAACCCACTCTTTTGGCTAATTCTTGGTCCCAGCCTCTATTGGCGAATGCGACGCTATTTGACCCTGCTCTAAAACTCATTACTACCGAGTGCACAGCATCCTCCCCCTGATCAGATTCACACTGCGCAACTACGCCCAAGATCGCTGTCTACGCAGCGCTGCAGCGCTCTGCTACACCACACTGCTCTCACTCGTCCCGCTGACTGCGGTGATCTTTTCAATTTTTGCCGCCTTTCCGGTCTTTCAAGAGCTGGCAACAGAGATTCAAAATTTTGTCTTCAGCAACTTCGTCCCCGCCTCAGGCGAAGTGGTACAACACTATTTACAAGAGTTCACCGACAAAGCCTCAAAACTCACCGCCATTGGTATCGCTCTCCTGGTCCTCATGGCCCTAATGCTGATGAACACCATTGAAGGGGCGATCAATGAGATCTGGCACATCACCACAACCCGCCGCGCCCTGCCAAAATTCATGGTCTACTGGGCCGTATTGACCCTCGGTCCACTGCTGATCGGCGCCAGTCTTGCCATCAGCTCCTACCTCATCTCCCTACCTCTTTTCAATGAAACAGCGCTAATATCAAACCTTAAAGGGCAACTGCTGGGACTCCTCCCCTTTTTCGCCACAACGCTCGCCTGCGCCCTGCTCTATACCGTCGTGCCAGACACTCATGTTCCACTGCGTCACGCCATGATCGGCGCCTTAGTTGCCGCTGCCCTATTTGAGATATCAAAAAAAGCATTTGCCCTCTACATCACCTCCGTTCCTACCTATGAGGTGATCTATGGTGCCCTGGCGGCGATCCCTATTTTTCTGCTCTGGCTCTACCTCTCCTGGGCGATGATTCTATTTGGTGGCGTCCTCGTCTACAGTCTGGGACATTTTCATAGCCGTGGTGGTAGTGCTAGTAGTAGTGATGATGAGCACAACAGTGGACTACAACTGCTCTACGATTTTCGCCTCATCGGGCAGATCTGGCGCGGTCAATGTGATGGAGAACTGATCACCAGCGATGATCTTTTCAGTGTTGAACAACAACTCGATGAGACGGCGATCAGCAACAGCCTGCAACGCCTGGAAGATAGCCGCCTCATCCATCAAAGTGTGGATAACCGCTGGGGCCTCTCCAAAGAGATGAGCAACCTCACTCTGGACGATCTCTACAGCGCACAAACCTATACACCACCCAAAATAGAACAAGAGTGGCTCAACAAAAGCGCTGCCGATCAAGCCCTCTTTGACGCCATCAACAACACCAACAGCATTACTGATAGCGCCATGAAACAACTGTTACGGCCACTCTACGAAACACCTTCCAGCACAGAAAACAGCACATGAGCGCTAACGGCTCATACCACCCAAATAGTTTATTCTGATATTTCTTAACGTAGGTCCTGTCTCTTGATTATTCGTCAGGAAATTTTTAGCCATTTATCTGAGCGTGGCGACTAATCACCTCGTACAATTCTTCACTATTTAGCAAACCATCATAGTTAAGTTCTGCCCTAGCTTTAGTCTGTCCAATTTGAACGCTTGCAGTTCCTGGAGTAAATATTTGGACATTCCATATTCCAAGAACCCGTTCTATTATATTTTGTGATCTTTGGATATCAGTGATTTTTTTATGGGGCACTGTCCTTTCAACTCGTCTCAAGATCCCCCCCACAAAAATACATCTCCTGTCCGTAACAATGTAACTATAAGTTTTTCTAAGGAAATGAAGATAGACTTGAATCACAATTGATACTGCCACCACAAATACCAATGCCCACCCCCAAAAATCGATTATCATTTGAAAGGGGTGGCCAATTTGTTCTTCGCCCCCCTTATCAATTTCACTTATTCCCGATCTGTTTTCAATGATTTCAACATCACTTTTTTCTTCTTGGTTTGAAACTATATTTATTGTATTTATAAAAAATAGGGCCATAAAAACGAAAAACATCGTGGCTATAGAGTACGTTAATGTCTTGGTTAAAAACCAGATAACCAATATTTTTTCATTTGGTTTGATTTCTAACTCTATTTTTTCACTACTATCTAATTTCATGTAAAATTTCCTGATTGCCCTAACGTTGGGTAGACACCAAAGTAAGATAAGATACCTCCCCACTTTGGTACAAACCTCACACAACCTTTCCCCCTAAAATAGGATTGACACTCTCACGAATCAAATCTATGTTTACCCATCCATATTGATGTATCAACTAATACGTCCATTATGACGATCTCTGATTTCGTTGAGGTCAATATTCAGCTCAATCTTTCCCCGATATTTTTTAAGGTCCGATATCTTTGATTTTCTTACTAATTCTTCCAAAGCTTTGACGATAACAGCGGTCTTCGTATTAGTGTGTGTGACCTTCATCGCCTCATTGAGCAAGTTTTCGGGTAAATACCAGGGTGGTTCTCCTATTTGCCTCCAGAGCTTATGCATACGATTTTAGGACAATATGCATAAATTTTCAAGATGGCTAACGAAGCTGTAGAAAAAGAGACATCTTAAAATTTATAGGAAGAAAAAAACCCTAATAAATTCAATTAGTAGCCCTTACTTTTCGACTTATTCTAACGTGGGTGGCTTGTTTGCTGTTTGCTTGCTGCTGCAGTTTGTTGCTCCAAAACACCTGCCTGCCATTGATTTTTTATGCATTTTGTCTAACACTTCTGCTCTTAAAACCTAAAAAACTCTGCTTATTATTATTATAACCAGTTGTTAATTAACTGTTTTATCTCTTTTTCATAATTGTCTAACAAAATATTGCATTTGGGGAGTGTATAACATAAAATGTTATACACTATTTAGCCATATGGCACAGAGAGGATACAAAAATGATATGCGACAGCCTGGAACGTAGAAGGGCCCAAATGCAACGGGTAAGCGGAAACGTAACCTGTTTTCGCCAACGCCCGTATATCAACGACCGCGAACTGCTCAAGCAGTTGTTGAAACTTGAAAAACAGATGGCGCAGGAAGAGGAAGAGCTGGACCCGCATTATCCTAAGGTTGTTGGCTCAAGTTGTTCCACATAAGCGAGCAACAACACCGAGGGATGAAAAATGAGCGCCGACCTCTCCGGATTGCGCCTGAAAAAACACCAAGCTGCGTTGTTCGTCGTTCATTTGGAAGGAACAAAGAAGCCCCCCATCCACGTTAGAAGAAATCGAAAAATATGGGTGGCTTGTTTATTCAGCAAAAAACCAGGCACCCTCCTCAATAACTTTTTCAAGCAGGAATTATTGATACGGTAATTGCCCCTTCATTATCCGCCAGACCTTTGCCATATAGACCATTTAAATCATCATTGATACAAACTTGAAGTTGCCCAGTTTGTCCTGATGGTGTTGTTACTGGACCATTTCCAATCAAGAATGGTGGATTACTGCCAATACGCCCAACCATTGCCCCTTCCGACTGATTTTCCATAGGATAACCAATTTGGCTTGCAACAATGCTAGAGCCATTTGCATCATATAAATTACCTTGGTTGACATTTGGATTAGCAGTCCACAGACCACCAACATATTCAATAATATATTGTTTGCCCGCATTAACATAGCCAGCGTTTTGCCATGGTTCAGTAGACTCCACAGTAAAATCAACATCTTGCCATTTTCCAATTTGCGATCCAATTAGTGTGACATTCCCCCCTACACTCGCACTTCCTTTGGGTAAAACAGGTCTTTTTTCAAAAATTTCACCTGACCCACTTTGGAAAAATAACTTCTTGCCAGGGAGTTTCTGGAAAATCATGACAAAGGATGATCCTCCATATTGGAACATGCCCATTTCTTGACCTTTTGTGACTTGTTTATTACCGACCATTTTTTCATTAAAACTAATTGTTGAAACTTCGCTCATACCAAGGGGAATGCAGCAAACATATCCATAATCATCTGTTTTAAATACGATCAAACCACGCGCATTCACCTGCACAAGATAAGGCAGAGAAGCCGTTGTGGCACCAGCAAAGTCAGGAATAACCAGCTTATTAAAATAACAGCCCGAAATAGAGATTGGGTCAAATAAAATCTCGCCATTAACCGGGCACCACCAACGATGATAGTTATAAGGGTTCAGATATGTCTGGAAAATAGTACCATTAGTAAATAAATCGAGCAGGTCATATTGATCAATGACATCTTGCTGTTGCTGGTTATCAGAACTAAAAATATCAGTAAGAGAATATTGCATATCCTTAAACCAAAAAACATCTTTAGCCAAAATATTGTCATCCCACCGAAACAGGGACCCATCATTTGCACTGACTACAGTCTGGTTTGATTCTGGATCAGTAATAGGCCTTGATTTAGTAGTCTCCTTGAATTCTCTAGTAAAAAAAGAGTTCCATGAGTTCCAATAAGGCAACTGCTCATTATCTTTTTTCCATACCTCAAATTGATATTGTTGTTTTGCCTTCGCTGAAAGCCACTGTTTCCCTTCTACACTGAACACGGTATTCGAAGCAGTAGTACCCAAAAAAACATTCCAATCATCTAATATAGCCTTCATTGCTGCATTAAACATTGGCAGACGGAACAGTGTCATACCGCTTTGTGTGGGATCAATTCCAACGACCACCGCAGAAAAGGGTAAACCAACCAATTCATCATCAATAAAATGGGGTGTATGATTTAGCAGTCCATTAAAAGCATTCAATAAATCATCCTTGCTATTAATTGGAGGCAGATGAACTGCTTCTGCCTTCTCAAGATTCGAGGCTAGAATATTTCCATTTTGTTGGCAGGCATTAGACATCAGAAAAGTAAGGACACCATTATCGCTTATAAGAGTATTTAAGGCCTGAACAGATGGAGCATAATCTTGAGTTGGAACATTGAAAATGCTATCAAAAAACTTTGCCATGCAAGGGCTTTTTGGATTAGGTAGCCACCCACTTTGTATATTAAAAGGATAGTGTGGACTACTATCCATTTGATCATGAATAAGATCAATACTGGTTAAGCTTTTTGTTCTTTTTGACACTTTAATCTCTTTTTTCCTCATTGTATAAATCCTTTTCATTTGTTTAAGTTGGCGGTCAAACTGTTACAACCCTTAAAGAGCTTCGGCTCCTTATACCTTAATTTTTCACTCAGCTAACATCTAAGCATTTATACACAGTGCTGCGCACTGTGTATAAATGTCTGTTGGACTGAACCGATTACTGCACGGCAGCCGCTGTCTCTCTATACTGGGGATTGTTTTTTATTGGACTGGCCTAACTCGGTGCGTTGACCGAGAAAACTGCTCGACAGTGACCTTCACTCCCTTTTCTCCAGTCTACCTTGACTTCACGGAGATTCAAAATAGCGTTGTTTTTGGGGTTTTTCCCAAAGAAAACAGAACACCCACCTTAGGACTTATAGCCAAAAAAATTCTAAAAAATTCAATGGGTAACCCATATTTTTAGATTTTATCTACCATGGGTGGCTTGTTTATTCGTTTTTTGGCAATGCCGTCTCCAGGACGCCTAACGTTAGAGCCACTCAAGACCATAATAGGATTGACACTCTCACGAATCAAATCTATGTTTATTCATGTACACCCTTACTATTTCGTCAAAGATGTTGACCAACACCCAAAGGGGGGTGTCCATATATGTCTTGTTTTTTGTATGTTTACTTTGGTTATTAACCTGGCCGAAATATAGGCAGTGTCATTTTGACTAAATTACTAGCGTATTCAGTGATGCTATCATCTCTATAAAGTGGCCGGGTTAATAGCTAATATTTTTATTAGCCTTTTCACACATATAGCTTAACTTCTAACACCTGATTCAGTAGCTTAAAGTGTTTATCAAGCGAGTAAATTTTACAGCCATTTTGCTTTGCATTTTGAGTAATAATCAAATCGGGAATAC
>CAYXVC010000103.1:7409-7692 GCA_964468225.1 uncultured Gammaproteobacteria bacterium | reverse complement strand
CATTGTTTAAGACTTTTCCCCTCTAACTAAAAATAATGTGCTATAAGTAAAAGTATCAGGCTGTTTTAAAAAACTTAATAACTTGTTCACAAATTCATCGTAATAATCAACCGACCCCAATTTCGTGATGCCGTGTTCCCGAATAGTTTCTAATTTTTCAGTCCAGTTCTCTAGCTGAGCATCGGAAATGCTTCCTGGATAAAAGTGGTATGGCACACAATTCACTTGAATATTTGTGAGGTTTGCTTGATAAAAACGCCGGTAAAGTTTTCTTCCCGCATAT
>CAYXVC010000103.1:0-7399 GCA_964468225.1 uncultured Gammaproteobacteria bacterium | reverse complement strand
AAACTACTAAGTATCTTATGTAATGTTTTTTCTAACTCATCGTCCATGCCATCATGCCAAGTTAGATAACCATCAATATCACTAATCGCGAGAATGCCACCCGGTGTTAATAAAGAAACTAACTGCTGCATCGCATTTTTTGCAACTGTCTCCGGAAGATATTCAAATACAAAACGACACCACACAAAATCAAAACTTCCGGGTGGAAACGGCGGAGACAGAATATCCCCCGGTTGAAACGATATGTTTTTCAGATCTGCTGCATGTGCCAGGCTTTCCCCTTGACGCAAGCGACTTTCAGAAGCATCAAACGCGGTTACCTCGCCACTCGCTCCCACAAGCTTGGCCATAACCCGCGCAACTGCGCCAGTACCTGCCCCCGCATCTAAGGCTTTCATACCCGGCTTAAGACCCACTCTTCTAAGTTGGCGCTCTGTTTCTAAGGCATCGGTTTTTTTTTCCAGTCGACTGCCTTCGGTTTCGCTCTCCATGATATAGATTAAGTTATCACTATCTATCATAATGCTTTCCTGTGATTATTTATCCTGCACCCATGACAAGACGATGAAACATCAATAGGCTCTAAAGACTATATTGTTTTTTACCTTAAAAAAACTAATAAATTTACAGATCATTTTTTTGTGCGATATTTCAACAACCACAGCATCACATTGAATGTTTATCCCATAAACAATTGGGCAAAATCATGCATAACAGCCAGTCTATTCTATAGTAAAAAATTTCTACAGAACCATGGAATGAAGAGGCTGTGTAATAAACCCCAAATCACTATGAATTGTGTCCACCAACCCCTGCTCTCCATTCGGCGTCTAAGCCATATTGGCAACGTTCGTGTAGTCCTAACTTTAAACCTAGATTCCGCAGTTGACCACGATGAGGCATCGTTAAGTGGCTGAATAAAAAACGAATGAGGTGGTTTGTCGAATTCACTCAGAGGATGAGCGCGCTACGCCATGAATAGCACGCTTTTAAGTGTGAATAGCGTCGTTGCGAATCGTTGCAATAGCGGGCTATTTCGCCTCATCGCGTCTTGCTCTTCACACTTATAAGCGCACTCTGCATGCCGTCCAACTGCGGATTCTAGGTTAAACCCGAACTGAAATCCCCTCCCCCAGCCTCTGACAGATTGTTAAAAACCCCGTTTTTCAGCAACCAGCTAAAGCCTGCAGAAGCCTTGTCGATAAATTTTTAAGAACAAAACGTTTACGGGGACGCTGAAGGACTACGGCATCAGACTTATGGCCAAATCATCAGACACAACACCATCCACCAACCGTGCTATCCGTTTTCGCGACTGGAACGTAAGCCGAAAAATTGCCCTTGGATTCGGCGGTCTAATCCTACTCATGGCGGTCGGTATGGGCATCACCCTGTTTAAGCTCGACAACGTCAAACGTATCGCCGCAGCAGCCCTCGAAGAACGCCAACCCGCCGCCAATTATTTTCAGCGCCTGTCGCAAAACCTTAATCATGCCATCGCACTGATGAACAGCTATCTGCTAAGCGGTGAACCTGAGCACAAGGCTAATTTCCATATTATTATCACTGAAACTGTCGACCGGCTGGAAGGCGCCCGGCAACACGACATTTTCCTAAACCTGGGCCTGAGCGACACACTGGAAAAATCGTCGGCCCTGCTACAACGATTCCGTGAGCACACGAAAGCACTGTTCACGCTCCGTGACAAAGGCAAAAACAATGCTGGCCTACTGCTGGAAAGGGCAACACTAAACCCTCAGGCTATATTTTTTTTGAACAATATCAATGCTTTATTGAAAAACAACAATATCAACCCCGACAATCCGCAAGTCGCTCAGGCCCTCCCTCTGCTACAGGAGCTGCGTTACAGCTGGATGCGGATGATGTGGCTACTCAACCTCTACGTCACGGCCCCAAACGAAGCAAACCTAGTCAGTTTTTATAATTTCAACGAGCGCGTCAGCGACCTGATGGAAAAGCTGAACCAGTTGGATATAAAAGTTGGACTCGGCGAAATAGAAGCGATGAAGAAAGCCCGCGCTGAATATCTCGAAAAACTGCCTGCCGTACTGGAAATATTGAAAACTGATGAATGGCGCACCAACACCCAGCGCATGAAAACCCAAGCGCAACCAGTCACGGATCAACTACAGGCTATTTTTGAAAATACCGCCGATACACTGCTCGACGACGCCTTCGACAGCAGCGAAGAACTGACGGAATCCCTGAATCACATTCGCCTCTCGGCCTTCATCATCCTCGCGTTGGGACTGCTCACTGGCACCTTGCTGGCGATGATCATTTCCCGAGGGATTGTGCCACCCATCCAACGGCTAATGACCGCCGCAGGTCAGGTGGCCAATGGCGACCTCAATGCCGAGGTGATGATAACCACCAAAAACGAAATCGGACAGTTGGGGGCATCCTTCAATACCATGGTCGACCGCCTGCGTGTGGCCGCCATGAACGAACAAAAAATGCTGGACGAGCTAGAAACCCGGGTTCAAGACCGTACTCGAGATCTTGAGCAAAGCGAAACCAAGATTCGCGCCATTCTCGACAACATCGGCGAAGGCATTCTGGTGCTCAGCGAAAACGGTCGCATCGAATCCATGAACCCGGCGGCGGAGCGGATCTTTGCCATGAAGGAAAAAGATGCCATCGGCATCAACAGCGCCCTGTTCATCGACGACCACGGCTCGGTAGACTTCACCAGCTTTAGCCGCGCCGAAACCCCATCCGGCAATCCGGCCAAAACCGGTGAAAACCACCAGCCCAAAGAATACCGGGGCGTGCGGGCCGACGGCTCCACCTTCCCCATGGAATTTGTGGTATCCCACATGAACCTGGGCGAAAGCCCCCTGCGGGTCTGCATCGTGCGGGACATCACCACCCGCAAGCAGACCGAAACAAAACTCGCCGACGCCCAGAACCAGCTGGTGGACGCCGCCCACAAATCCGGCATGGCGGAAATGGCCACCGGCGTACTACACAACATCGGCAACATCCTCAACAGCGTCAACCTGGCTGGGGAAGAAATCGCCCGAATCACCAACAATAGCAAAATCACCAGCCTCACCAAAGCCAACCAACTGTTGCAACAGCACAGCGACAACATGAGTGAATTCCTGCTCAACGACGCCCGTGGACAAAAACTACCGGGTTATTACCTGAAAATCGGCCAGGTGCTGGACGATGAAGTGACTGCCGTGCGCAAGGAAACACGTTCGCTGATCGAAAAAACCACCATGATGAAAGAGGTCATCAGCACCCAGCAGTCCTACGCCCACTCTGGCTTCCACAGTGAAACCCTCGACGTCGAAGCGCTAGTGGAGGATGCACTGAAAATCCAGGCCAGTTCGCTGCACAAATGGGGAATCAAGCTACAAATGCAACTTGCCGATACGCCAGCATGTACGGGACAAAAATCCAAACTTTTACAGGTTATTACCAATCTTATAAAAAATGCCCAGGAAGCCATGTGCGATAACGACAACACCAACAAACCCAAGAACTTGACCATCGAAACCGGCCGCCTTAACAAAAACCTGGTTTTTGTCCGCGTGTGCGACAACGGCTGCGGCATTGCCAACGAACAGCTGTCAAAAATATTCAATCACGGCTTCACCACCAAAGAAGACGGTCACGGTTTCGGCCTGCACACCAGCGCCAACGCCATGACCGAAATGCACGGCTCACTGACCGTTGACAGCGACGGTGAGGAAAAAGGTGCCCGCTTTACCTTAACCATACCCGTTGACAAAGCGGCCTGAGCCATCACAAAACCGGAGTTCACTGAGGCAAAAAATGGCAGACATCATCTCAGACGCCCTACCTTCCACATCGGAATACAATACACGCATCCTCATCGTTGATGACAACGAATCTATTCACGAGGATTTTCGCAAAGTACTGCTCCAGGAAAAAAACGCAAACCACGCGGCGCTGGATGAACTGGAAACGGAGCTGTTCGGCGAAGCTCCAAATGAACCCGCTCCCCCATCCCCAGAGAACGACCTTGAATATGGAGTAGACTCCGCCTTTCAAGGCGAGGAAGCACTGGAAATGGTGAACAAAGCCGAAGCCGAAGGGCAGCCCTATGCCTTGATCTTCATGGACGTGCGTATGCCGCCGGGCTGGGACGGCATTGAAACCATCTGTCACATCTGGGCTAACCACCCCTACATGGAAATGGTGTTGTGCACTGCCTACTCCGACTACACCTGGGACGACATCGTGGCTAAGCTGGGCTGCACCGACAAGCTGCTGTTCCTGCGCAAGCCCTTCGATGCCGTGGCGGTGCAACAAATGGCACTTAGTTTAGTCAAAAAATGGAACCTGGGAAATCAGGCAAGAAACCATGTGAAAAATCTGGAGCGAGAGGTACAGGAACGCACCGTACAACTGCGCGATTTGTTACAGGAACTGGGAAAAAAAAACGCCGCATTGGCCAGCAGCAATGACAAATTAAAGCACACCTCATTGCACGATTCCCTGACCGGCCTACCCAACCGTATTTTGTTTCACGACCGACTCGAACAGGCCATCAAGCTGGCCAGTCGGAATGACAGCCAGTTCGCCGTGGCATTGATGGACCTCAACGGTTTCAAGGAAATCAACGACCAACGTGGCCATCTTGCCGGTGACCAGGTATTAACTGCAGTGGCCAAACAACTGCTGTCGGTATTGCGCAAGAGCGACACCGTAGCCCGGCTGGGGGGGGATGAATTTGCCTTTGTGCTGCCCGAAGTCGGCGAATCCTCCCAAATAGTAGCGCAAAAAATTCTCGACGCCGTTGCCCTCCCCATACAACTGGAAGACGACACCATCAGCGTTTCTAGCAGCATCGGCATCGCCATGTACCCCGAGCACGACGAAAAAAACGACAGCCTGCTGGAAAAAGCGGACGCCGCCATGTACGAAGCCAAACGCAGCGGCGGTGGGTTGAAGACCCATGGCGCACAAACGACCGATCAGAGGAACGACTAAATTGTCACAAAAACAACCTTAGGATAAAGGCGTCGCTGTTATCTGATTACTTAACGCAGAACATCCATTTATATTACAGGCTTTAACCCTGATGTCATAAGATACGCCGATGGTTAATCCCGTTATATTGGTATTTACAAGAGTAGAATGTATTAATCCATTTATGTAAATTTCATAATAATCACTCCCTAGAGTATCCGCGTCATTAACTAGCCTTACGATGCCATTTGTCATCGTACCCGCGGATATCACAGGGACATCAGGAATTGGCATTACCGGGTGAATATGATCACTGGTTAGCTCTATCATGCGTTGGGTCGTCGCAAGATATGTTCTAAAAGCGGCAGACGGATCGTCAACTTGTTCGACGACAAAATAAGAAAATTCGGTATCCACAACGGATTCAACATTGCCAAAACTTCCATCCAGGTTAACGACCATGGTATAGAGGTGGTTAGCAACACTCCAAAAAAGTCGGTTATTTGCAAACTGAATTTTCCTGGCGCCTATAAAACCTGTGGCGATAGGCATGCTAATGCGCTCAGCCAAAGCTGTTACATCCGGGTTAGGTAAGTTTTTATACAAGGTTCCCGTTCCTGCGCCCGCTGTTAGATAATAAATATCTGAGCCAACGACAATAAAATCTGTAATGTTGGGCATAAATGTACCAGATACTACAAGCGGAAATGTCGCTGTGGTAGCAGTAACCGGCAGTGTGTAAATACCTGTGCCGCTTGTGTAATACAACGTGTCATTATCTACTACCATTTTTGGCGCTGAATCCAAGCCATCGATCATTGTGGTAGAGCTTCCATCGGTGGTGCTTTTTAGCGAGCGTACGATTCCCGTTGAATCACCACGATGTGCAACTGATAAATACACCGTATTATCATCCTCAACTATTTGCTTGGGACTAAAGCTGGAATTCAACTTTATGATGGATAAAAGTGAGGAGCTATTATC
Source organism: uncultured Gammaproteobacteria bacterium (assembly GCA_964468225.1). Lineage (GTDB taxonomy): Bacteria > Pseudomonadota > Gammaproteobacteria > JAADGQ01 > JAADGQ01 > S141-38. Next base: position 1,447 of record CAYXVC010000103.1, on the reverse strand, counting down.
AGAATAAGTGTATTTTCCAACACCCACATAAACATTACCGGAATTTAGCGCAAAACGATCATGTGCATAAATCAGGGTCTCATCATCTGCCTGCAATAAATAACTCATTCTATTGCCTAACGCTAAAAATTTTGTAGGAGAAACTATTGTGCTCGTTTTTATGTCTGGAACATAAGTATGCAGAGCACCACGAGCTATAAACATAAGGCTTCCATTATTGAACACCAGTGATCCTCTTATCTGAGAAAAATCACTCAAGGGTAACAAGCTGAAAGCAATGGGATCACTAGTAATGTTTATTGTTGTAGGTACGCCCGTGCTTAATTTATTTGCACCTGAGTCAGATGTTAAGTAAGGAAGCAGTGAATAATAGTGGGTGACGGGACGTCCTTCACTGTCTGTTTGTGTAACATTTTTGTGGATGTACTCACCACCCGCTGTCGAAGCATCGAGTGTAGCGAGTAAGGTAGCGCTGGCCAGATCGTTAATGGGTTGCATGGCGTAATAAACTTCGACCCCGGTAGCCTTAGCGGGAATGCCTACTCTAAAACGATTATCATATTGAACACTCGTTATATGTGAAGCGGAAGCAAGGCCACTTACAAAGCTAATATTGTCATACATTAGAATTGATCGATGATCACCATCAACCTCTGCGATCGCAATCTGAGGGCAGCTTGGAATACATTCAAAGGTAACCGGACTAGCGCTTGTTGTTGCTAATATATGATTTTGCCCACTAGAATGTAAGGCTGATTGCTCATAAGTTGTATAAACTTCATACTCAGCACCTGCTTCCGCATTAAAATCTATCGTTACCGTATTACCAACAACGGATATGGAATTAATTACCGGAGGAGATTTAGCCGGTGCAAGTGTTAAGACATTTGATAACCCCGTTAGAATAACAATATTATTTTCTGTTCTTCTCTGTAAAGACTTAATATATAAATTTTCAGCGCCAACAAAAAGACCTGAAGGAAGATAATACTCTCTAAAATTTCCGTAAACCTTACCTGTCTCGCTAACTATACCTATATCAAAACTAAGAATATCATCGAGTGTAAAATCACGATCGCTGACATATATTTCACTCCACCCGGCCTCAAAATTAACAAATTCAACATATAAATAGCTATCATATGCACCACTTGTATTCACTCCGCCATATGGCACAGCCCCGCCCTCTATATGCGCACTGCTTATTGCAGGTGCCGGCGGATAAAATGTAATTTGCACGGATGAATTTGTTGCTGCTGAACGGTTACCATCGGTATCTACGCTGGCGCCTAAAAAATACACTGTTGTCGCTTCGGTAATCGCAAACGGTAAAGACCCTTTATTGCCGTTATCGAATGCGATGAAATCATTTTCATTTTCCACTGAACTAAAGTAAGCGCCAAACAAACCACAGCATTCCAATTTATCAATTAACCCCTTAAGCTAA
>CAYXVC010000102.1:0-7695 GCA_964468225.1 uncultured Gammaproteobacteria bacterium | reverse complement strand
AATTTAATCAAACAAAATGCTGAACAGCCGATAGTTGCTACAAGAAAGCAACATTACACATAAAATTCAAGGATGAAAACGAATGCGACTTATTATAGGAATGGTTATTGTCGTTGCCTGTGTGCTCGGTGGGTATGTTTTAGCGCATGGCGAAGTTATGGCGCTATGGCAACCTTATGAGGTATTAATTATCTGTGGTGCTGCATTCGGTGCCTTTGTAATCTCTAATCCCGGGCATGTGATCAAAGGAACTTTTGGATTCATACCCAACCTTCTTAAAGGATCAAAGTTTAATAAAAAACTTTATCTTGATTTTTTGGGGATGATGTTTGATCTGCTCAGCAAAGCTCGAAAAGATGGCCTGATGGCGATCGAAGAAGATGTCGAAGAGCCTAAAAAAAGTGCTATTTTCAAAAAATACCCCAAAGTTCTCGCAGACCATCATGTGATGGATTTTGTGACCGACTATATGCGCCTGATGGTCGGTGGCAATACCAATCCATTTCAATTAGAAAACCTGATGGATGTCGAGCTGGAAGCACACCATCAGGAAGCCGCTCTGATTCCTGATGCCATCACGCGAGTTTCTGATGCTCTTCCTGGTTTTGGCATCGTAGCGGCGGTACTGGGCATCGTGATCACCATGGCCTCACTGGGCGGCCCACCTGAAGTCATCGGGGCACATGTTGCCGCCGCATTAGTGGGAACGTTTTTAGGGATTTTATTTGCGTACGGCTTTGTAGGCCCATTTGCCATCGCTATTGAACACATGGGACGTGAAGAAGCTCAATTTTATCAATGCGTCAAAGTTTGCTTGCTAGCCTCTGCCAATGGTTATAGCCCACAAATTTCTGTGGAATTTGCACGTAAAGCCATGTATTCAGCAGACAGGCCCAGCTTTGTAGAGTTAGAAAAGCACGTTAAGAAGAAAAAATAGTCATGGAAGACACTAGCTTACAACCCATAGTCATAAAAAAAATAAACAAACATGGTGGCCACCATGGTGGTGCGTGGAAAGTAGCATTTGCTGACTTTGCAGTCGCCATGATGGCCTTTTTCATGTTGATGTGGTTACTGGGCAGCACGACTGCGGAACAACAAAAATCGATTTCAAACTATTTCATTAACCCCATTGCCACCCCTTCCGCTGGTGGCGCTGGAATTGGCGATGGCGCAGGCAGCAGCTCCAGCCTGATTCAAATGGGCGGTGATGCCGTTTCCAGCCTGGGTAAAGGCGATAATCTGAATGAAAAATTTGAAGATGGTGATGTTGATGAAGATTTAATGAGAGACCTTGAGAACATGCGCCTCTCTGAACTCATGGGTGAAATGCTCTCAGCAATTGAAAACGATGAATCATTAAATCCATATAAAGAACAGTTATTGGTTGATCTGGTCTCCGAAGGATTACGCATCCAGCTCATCGACAAAAAAAATCGCCCCATGTTTGACTCAGGTGATGCCTCCCTCAAAGGCTATTCTATGGAAATCATAAAAAGTATTGCAGCCATGGTTAACAAAGGCCCCAATAAAATCAGCATTACCGGCCACACCGATGCAATTCCTTTTTCATCACGGCGACGAGACTACAGCAATTGGGAGCTCTCCACTGAACGCGCAACGGCTGCAAGGCGCGCACTGCTTGAAGGGGGGCTCAATCCTGATAAAGTCGCACAGGTCGTTGGCTTTGCTTCTTCGGTATTACTTGATGCTGAAAACCCCTACAGCCCCAAAAACCGTCGCATCAGCATTATTGTTTTAACCAAAGATGCGGAAGAGGCAATTAAAGATCGTGCATCAGGTACGCTTGAATAGTGCGCGTGTTGGGCATATATACTATCCTAAGGGCCGTTTTAACGGCCCTAATTTTTTATATCAACGGATACGCGTAATGACAAAAAACCAGACACACCCTGCTTTTGAATGGAAACGCAGTAAAACCATCGGTTCACTCAATATTACTATTGAAGAGTATCAGCACAAAAAAACCGGTGCGCTGCATTATCACTTAGCTGCGGAAAACTCTGAAAATGTTTTTCTCGTTGCACTACGCACTATTCCAACAGACTCTAAAGGTGTCGCTCATATTTTAGAACACACAGCATTATGTGGTAGTGAGCGTTATCCGGTACGTGATCCATTTTTTATGATGATCCGTCGTTCTTTGAATACATTCATGAACGCTTTTACCAGCAGTGACTGGACAGCCTATCCTTTTGCCAGCCAGAACAAAAAAGATTTTAATAACCTGCTCGATGTTTATCTGGATGCGGTATTTTTCTCCAACCTCAATGAACTGGACTTTGCTCAGGAAGGGCATCGCGTTGAATTTGAAACCGCTGATGACTCTAATAGTGATCTCACTTTTAAAGGTGTGGTCTACAACGAAATGAAAGGAGCCATGAGCTCACCGGTCAGCACACTCTGGCAAACCCTGACCGAACATCTGTTTACAGATAACACCTACCATTACAACAGTGGCGGTGAGCCAGAAGATATTCCCGACCTCTCTTATGGCGAACTGAAAGCATTTTATAAAAAGCATTACCATCCATCGAATGCAATTTTTATGACGTATGGCGATATCCCTGCGCATGAACACCAAGCCACATTTGAAGAACGTGTACTCACACGATTTGAGAAACAAGATGCTCAAATTGATGTCGCGGATGCAACGCGTTTTACAACACCTCAAATCATTGAAAAAAGCTATGCGCTGGACAAAAATGATGCGGAAAGTGATAAAACACACATCGTCATCGGCTGGTTACTCGGCCACAGCATTGATCTCGAAGCACAACTGCAAGCCCATTTGTTATCCGGAATTTTACTGGATGATGGCGCATCACCACTCAGGTTTGCACTCGAAAACACGGATCTTGGCACAGCGCCCTCTCCGTTGTGTGGTCTGGAGGATTCCAATAAAGAGATGAGTTTTGTTTGTGGTATTGAAGGCAGTCGCCCTGAAAACAGTGAAGCCTTGGAAGCGCTTGTACTAAGTGTATTGCAGAAAGTGGCTGATGAAGGCATTCCTGTCGAACGTGTTGAATCAGTGTTACACCAACTTGAATTAAGTCAGCGTGAAATTTCAGGTGACGGTTACCCATTCGGTTTACAACTGATTTTAGGAGGACTCTCCACTGCAATCCACCGAGGTGATCCCGTCGCCACTTTGGATTTAGACCCTATTCTCGAAAAACTTCGCGAGCAAATTAAAGACCCTGAATTCATCAAAGGGCTTATTCAAAACCTTTTGATCAACAATCAACACCGTATTCGTCTTACACTGAAACCAGACACCGAACTCAGTGAACGCAAAAACCGAGCGGAAGATGAACGCCTTGCTGAAATCAAAGCCGCAATGAGTGACGAAGAAAAAGCACAAACGGTTCAATTAGCCGCAGCGCTGGAAGCTCGTCAGGCGGAGCACGATGACCCAGGCATGCTGCCTAAAGTGGGTCTGGAAGACATTCCACCTTCACTGAATATTGCTCATGGTACTTCGGAAACAGTCGGCTCTTTTCCTGCGACATTTTTTGAGCAGGGCACCAATGGCATCACTTACCAACAAATTATTATTGACCTTCCTCAGCTCAGCGATGACCTGCTCGAACTTCTTCCCTATTACAGTCAGTGTCTCACTGAGTTGGGTTGCGGAGATCTTGACTATCTTCAAACCCAAGCATGGCAATCTAGCATCAGCGGCGGCATTGGTGCTTATTCATCGGTGCAAACTCATACCGATGATGTTCAGAAAATCGGTGGTAAATTGATATTTTCAGGCAAATCATTAGCTCGTAATCACCAACAACTCAGCCAATTACTTCAGAAAACATTGGAAGAAATACGCTTCGATGAACACTCCCGTATTCGGGAGATTATTGCTCAACAACGTGCTGCCAGTGAACAGAGTGTCACAGGAAGCGGCCATACATTAGCCATGCTCGCCGCGAGCAGCGGTCTGGGGCCGGCATCAGCACTATCTCATCGCTTACGCGGACTCGTTGGTATTCAGAAAATCAAGCATTTGGATGATTCTTTGCAAGATATCGACAACGTTAAAGCAATTGCCGATAAATTCAGACAAATTCATCAAGCTGTTTTAAAAGCACCACGTCAATTTTTAATGATTGCAGAGAAAGAACGCAAAGAGAGTATTAAAAAAGATTTAGATCTTTGCTGGCAACAACGCCCAAATAACTCTGAGCACTTCACAGCATTCACAGCACCTGAAGTTAAAGTACAGAAAAAAGAGCTTTGGGTCACCAGCACTCAGGTTAATTTCTGTGCCAAAGCTTACCCAACCGTTCCGGTGAATCACCCCGATGCCGCACCATTAACGGTGCTTGGAGGTTTTTTACGCAACGGCTATTTGCATCGAGCCATTCGTGAACAAGGCGGCGCTTATGGTGGCGGCGCGAGCCATGATGCAGATAGTGCTGCATTCCGGTTTTACTCTTACCGCGACCCAAGGCTCAGTGAAACGCTGGATGATTTTGACCAGTCCATTCAATGGTTGCTGGATGAAGAGCACGAATGGCGATTGGTGGAAGAAGCGATACTTGGTGTGATCAGCAGCATCGACAAACCTGCATCACCCGCAGGCGAAGCAAAAAAAGCCTTTCACAATGCACTGCATGGGCGAACTCCTGAACAACGCAGACGCTTTCGTCAACGTGTGCTTGAAACAACACTGGATGATCTGAAGCGAGTGGCACGCACTTATTTGAATCCGGAAAAAGCAAATATTGCAGTGATTAGTAATGCCACCACCGCCGATCAAAACACTCATTTAGGTCTGGAGATCATCAAGCTTTAAGAATAAAAATGTTCAGTAAACCACCGATAAATTTTCCGGAAAATGATGTGGTAATAAGGTGTTTTTAGTTTTGATCAAGCCAGCGTACAAGATGCCGTAGAGTGGTGTTGGTCAATAAAGTGAGTAATGCAGCACTATGCAAAAACAATACATATTACTGCTTACATTAATACTCCTTTTGGTAGCAAGCACTCAAACGCTTGCTCTCACGATTTCTGGTACCTGTAAACAAGCCGATAACGTAACCGATTGCACCGATACAGGCACCATTCGATTTGCCACCCATGCGGGTGGTGGAACCTTGCAACCTCAAACGCAAGGCACGGTCGCAGGTACGTGGACAATTTCAGGTATCCCGCCACTGGCACTGGGACTCATTGTGACCGTTTATATTGAAGGTGCGCCCGATCATCAAGAAGCGGTGGCCGTTTTCAATTACGATGGGTCGGGGGATGTCACAGGCGTAGAACTCATTGAAACGCATTTAAGCCTTGGAGCAGATAGTACTAGAGGTCTAAGCAATTTCGATATAAGTAGCTACGATAACTCTAAAAGTGGCAGTGAAGATGTTTTTCATGATGTGGATAATAATGTGTCACGAAACTTAACTGTGGATATTACGGGCGATGTACCTACACCAACGCTTTATCTAAAAGAAAATTACAGATTTGCTCCCGGTGGGGATATTAATACACACCACCTTGAAACAAAAGGCACTCTGGGCTTAGGCAGCAACACCGTGAACGTATCGGGCGATTGGGAGATGACCACGGGCATCTTTAACCGTGACACCAGTACCGTTAATTTTACCGGCACGGGTACGATTCTTAATGATGTAAACAACTGGTGGAATAAAGCGTTTTATAAACTCAATATAGCCGCCGCAGGTCACACGACTACCATTCCTTCCAACCGAGGCATCGTCGCCAAAGATTTGGCAACACTCGGTACAGGAACACTGGTGGGAGGCAACCTTGTTCTCAATAAAGGCTCTACCCCCTTAATTGATAATGGTGCCACTTTCGTCAATGGTCTGATTAAATTTAGCCCTTCTGGCAATACTCCTCAACTTGATATTCCAGCAGGAAATTACCCTAGTATATGGCTATCTTCCAATGGTGCAGTTACAGATACGAGCTTTACTCTGCTAGGCGACATAAATTGTACCAGCCTTTTTATTAGAGGCAATGGATCAAATAAACGTGCCACTTTAGATACAAATGGACATGATATTACCTGTAACAATATTTATATGGGGCAAACCAATACAAGCCGAAATGGCTCCTTAATGTTAAATGACTCCACTATAACGATTAGCCAAGACATAATAAATTTTTCGGGCTTAAGTGCGCCTAATCACAATGAAATTGATGCAGGCACAGCCACTCTAAAAATAGGAAGAAGCTGGTCAAACAGTGACACATTTATAGCAGGCACTTCTACGGCTATTTTTAATGGTAGCGGCGATCAAGCCATCATCACAGGAGGCGATCCATTTTACAATGTGACGATTGAAAATACAGGGGCGGCAAACAACGACAGTGTTCGGATAAACAGTGACATGAGCCTAAACAACGACCTCGTCATCAACACGGGAGACCTTAATTCCACCGCCAGTAACTACAATTTAACGGTACTGGGTAACCTTGATCAATCCTCCACCACAGGTGAACTGAGTGCCAACGCCTCTACCATCACGGTAACAGGAGACTTTAGTGCGGATGGTACGCTTAACAGCACCAATTACAATAATGCGACTATTGAACTCATTGGAAGCGGCACATTAATTTATAAAAATCTGGCTGTATGGTCGGGTAATGGCTTTAAAAATCTTTCCGTGGGACAACCCGGAAAAACAACAGCGTTCTCTACAGATTCATATAGAAGCTTTACTGTTCGAAACAGCTTAACCGTTGGGTCAGGCGTTTTTACTGGCACGACGTTATCCATATACCTTAGTGGCTCTAACCCTCTCAATCTAGACCCCAATGCCACCATTCGTTTACATAATTTACGATTTTATAAAAATGGCTCTGTACAAGCTATTCCCCCTTTAAATAATGGGTACGATACTCACATTGACCTCACAAGAAATAATAGTAGCGTAATTCAAACAGGTAATATTACACTCAATGCAGGAAAAGCTTTAAGACTAATCGGTGATAACTTTGCTAATCGTGCCCTTAACTACAACACCGACGGGTTTGATCTCAATGTAGGGTGGATTTTTGTTGGACGATCTGGAGGTGGTGACACGAGTCTTAAAATGCTAAACATCAGCAACAGCACCGTAACGGTTGGGCGAGACTTTAACATTCGTACCGGTACCAATGATTTAATCTCGACCAACTCAACCATTATTTTAAATGGAACAGCCACACAAGCCGTCACCATGAACGGTAAAGCGATGGATAATCTCATACTCGATAACCCCACAAACGTCTCTTTTATTGATGCGTTTACTGCCAATACCGTCACCAACACTAGGGCTGGCAGCACTATGACGTTTGCCGCAGGGCAAGATTTTACCGTTAATAACGCTATTAATTTACAAGGTGCGAGTGGTTCGTTAATCAATCTTGTCTCTTCCTCTCCCGGAAGCAATTGGAACTTTATTCTCAATGCAGGCGTCACTAAAACCATCGACCATGTCAGCGTCTCTTGGTCGGATGCCTCGGGGTCTCACAGTACTCAAACCCCTATTAACCCAAGTAATACGGCACGAAATGACGATACGATTGAGTGGTTTCCTCTGCCGAGTTTTGCGGTGATCAAAAGTAGTACCCTAATTTCCGACCCCATTAATGGCACAGGGGGAGGAAGAAATCATATTCCCGGAGCGGTGGTTGAATACAGTATTACCACTCGTAATACGG
>CAYXVC010000101.1:0-7759 GCA_964468225.1 uncultured Gammaproteobacteria bacterium | reverse complement strand
CTTTATGGGTGATGCGACAGGCAGGGCGCTATCTGCCTGAGTACCGTGCAACGCGGGCGCGCGCCGGATCTTTTATGGATTTATGCACCAATCCTGATCTCGCGTGTGAGGTAACTCTACAGCCACTCAAACGTTTTGATCTTGATGCGGCGATTCTTTTTTCTGACATTTTGACTATTCCTGATGCGATGGGCTTGGGCCTCTATTTTGCGGAAGGTGAAGGCCCGCGTTTCAAAAAAACCATTCAATGCGCGGCGGATATTGATGCGTTGGGAGTGCTCGACCCTGAAGTTGAGCTGCGTTATGTGATGGATGCGGTGCGCGTAATTCGTCGTGAACTGAATGGCGAAATTCCATTAATCGGTTTTTCTGGCAGCCCGTGGACTTTAGCGACTTATATGGTGGAAGGTGGTTCAACCAAAGATTTCGGAAAAGTGAAAGGCATGATGTTCAGCTCTCCAAAAGAGATGCATCGTCTTTTAGATATTTTAGCGAAGTCTGTTGTCTCCTACCTGAATGCACAAATTGCCGCAGGCGCACAATCCGTGATGGTTTTTGATACTTGGGGCGGTGTACTCTCTCCGCGTGATTATGAAGAGTTTTCACTGCGTTATATGGATCAGATTGTGAGCGGCCTCACGCGTGAAAATGATGGACGACGCGTTCCCGTTACGCTGTTTACCAAAGGTGGCGGTGCGTGGCTGGAAGCGATTGCTGATACCGGATGTGATGCAGTCGGTCTGGATTGGACAATAAATATTGGCGACGCACGCAAACGCATTGGTGATCGTGTGGCTTTGCAGGGTAATATGGACCCGAGTATTTTATACGCCGCGCCTGAGCGCATTGAAGAAGAGGTCGGCACGATTCTTTCGAGTTACGGCCAAGGTTCAGGGCATGTGTTTAACCTTGGGCATGGAATTCACCAGAAAATAAACCCCGATCATGTAAAAACATTAGTGGACGCAGTGCACGCACAAAGCGTGCCTTTTCACGCTGGATAAAATAGATCTAATTTGAGTAAACAAAGTAGTGAATAGAAATAGATACGGTTTGCCCGCCAAGCATGGGCTGTACGATCCCGCAAATGAAAAAGACAGTTGTGGTGTAGGTTTCGTTGCGAATATCAAGGGTAAACCTGATCATCAGATTGTTGTTGATGCCGACCACCTTTTGCGCCGTATGGAGCATCGGGGTGGTTTTGGTGCGGAGCCGAATACCGGTGATGGTTCAGGAATGTTGACGACGTTACCGTATGACTTTTTGCGTCGTGTTGCGACTGAAGCATTTGATGTTGCGTTGCCAGAAAATGGCCTCTTTTGTGCGGGCAATGTCTTTTTACCGACCGATGAAAAGCAACGGCTGCACTGTAAAAAAGTAGTTGAAGAGATTGTTATTGCTCAAAAGCAAACCTTGATTGGCTGGCGTGAACTGCCCGTTGATGCTGAAAAAGCGGATGTCGGCCAGATTGCCCGTGATGCGCAACCACAGATCGAACAGCTATTTATTGCAGCGGGTGATGGAGTCTCTTCAGAAGCATTTGAACGTGAACTTTATCTGATTCGCAAACGTTGCAGCCGTTTGATTCGCAGTGATCAATATCTCGCACAAGCAGACCTATTCTATTTTTGCAGCCTTTCATCACGCGTGATTGTTTATAAAGGCATGTTGACCCCCGATCAGCTCATGCCTTTTTACAGCGATTTGGCAAGTTCTGATTATGTGGCTCATTTGGCTATGGTGCATTCTCGTTTTAGTACCAATACATTCCCATCCTGGGATCGTGCACAGCCACTGCGCTTTATGTCTCATAATGGTGAAATCAATACCCTGCAAGGCAATAAAAACTGGATGGGTGCGCGTGAAGGACTGGCCAAAAGTGACGTATTTGGTGACCGTCTGGAAAAACAATTTCCGGTCATTGAAAGTGGTGGTTCAGATTCAAGCAGCTTTGACAACGTTTTAGAGTTTTTGCTGATGAATGGCCGCACATTGCAGGAAGCTGCAATGATGATGGTGCCCGAAGCGTGGCAAGGCAATGAGCAGATGCCTCAGGACAAACGAGATTTTTATCAGTACTTTTCAGCACTGATGGAACCTTGGGATGGCCCCGCTTCCATTGCATTTACCGATGGCCATTACGTGGGCGCGGTGCTTGATCGTAATGGTCTGCGCCCCAGTCGCTATTATGTAACTCACGATGATCGAGTCATTATGGCTTCTGAAGTCGGCGTGGTTGAAATTGATCCCGCCAATGTGAAATTTAAAGGTCGTTTGCAACCCGGACGTATGTTCCTGATTGATTTTGAAGAAGGTCGTTTGATTGATGACCAAGAGTTAAAACAGGACTTTTCAACACGCCGCCCTTATGGCGCATGGTTGAAAAATCAGGTCATCACACTGCAAGATATTCATGCGGATAAAGAGGCCCATGGTTTTTATCCTGAAACACTGTTGCCACGAATGCGTGCTTTTGGCTATACCACTGAAACGTTGCAGTTTATGTTGTTGCCACTGGTTCGTGAATTGCGTGATCCGGTCGGTTCTATGGGTAATGATGCCGCGTTGGCATGTTTGTCAGACCAACCCCGCATGGTTTACGACTACTTCCGGCAGATCTTTGCACAGGTCACCAATCCAGCGGTGGATTCTATTCGTGAAGAAGTGGTGATGTCGCTGGAGTGTTTCATCGGGCCTGAAGGTAACTTGCTTGATACGACAGAAGAACAGGTACACCGCCTATTATTGCCACACCCTATTCTACGCAATGAAGAACTGACCGCACTTAAACATATTGACCATCGTGGCTGGAAAGCCAAAACAATCGATATCACATATCCGCAAGTGGATGAGGAAGTCGGGCTGTTGGTTGCGCTGGATCGTATCTGCGATGAGGCCGTAACCGCAGTGGCGGATGGTTACAGTTTGATCGTATTGTCTGACCGTAATATTGATGTTGACCAGATGGCCGTCAGCGCGTTGTTGGCAACAGGCGCAGTGCATCAGCATTTGGTGAAGCGCCATGATCGTGCGCGTATCGGGTTAATTGTTGAAACCGGTGAAGCGCGTGAAGTTCATCATCACTGTTTATTGATTGGTTATGGCGCGGATGCGATTAATCCCTATCTGGCTTTCGAATCATTGTGGCAGGCTCAGCGTGACGGTCTGTTACCGGGTGAACGTTTCGATCAAGATGACAAAATTGTTGGTGCGTACCGTAAAGGTGTTGCAAAAGGCATGTTGAAAGTCATGGCTAAAATGGGCATTTCAACCTTGCAGTCCTATAAAGGCGCTCAAATTTTTGAGGCTTTGGGTGTTGCAAATGAAGTGGTTGATTACTGCTTTAGCAATACAGCGAGTCGCATTAAAGGCGTTGGCTTTAATCTATTGGCTGAAGAAGCGTTGCGTCGCCATCAATTAGGTTATGGTCGTGAAGTGGTGAGCCTGCATAATCCCGGCGACTACCATTGGCGCTCTAAAGGCGAGCGTCATATGTGGGATCCTGAGTCGATTGCAAACTTGCAAGTGGCCGCTCGCACCAATAATAAAGATGCCTATCGAAAATTTGCTGACCATGCCGATGGCGAAGCGACAAAAAAATGTGCACTGCGTGGTCTGTTAAAATTCAAAGCGAACGTTAATGGCGGTTCTATTTCCATTGATAAAGTGGAATCTGTACAAGAGATCGTTAAACGTTTTGTCACCGGCGCAATCAGTTTTGGTTCAATCTCTGCGGAAAGCCATGAGTCATTAGCGATTGCGATGAATCGCCTCGGCGGCAAATCAAATACCGGTGAAGGTGGCGAAGATCCCGCGCGCTGGAATGTGATGGCCAATGGCGACAGCAAGCGCTCTGCGATCAAACAAGTCGCTTCGGGTCGTTTTGGTGTGACGATTAACTATCTGAGCAATGCAGACGAAATTCAGATCAAAATTTCACAAGGCGCAAAACCGGGTGAAGGTGGTGAATTGCCCGGATCCAAAGTGGATGAAGTGATTGCACGTACTCGCCATTCGACACCGGGTGTCGGATTGATCAGCCCTCCTCCGCATCACGACATCTATTCGATTGAAGATATGGCGCAACTGATTCACGACGTGAAAAATGCCAACCCATCGGCTCGAATCAGCGTCAAACTGGTCTCTGAAGTGGGTGTAGGTACAGTCGCCGCGGGTGTTACCAAAGCATTGGCCGATCATATTTTGATCTCGGGTCACGATGGTGGAACGGGGGCATCGCCTTTGACCTCGGTGAAACATGCCGGGTTGCCTTGGGAGCTTGGATTAGCAGAAACCCATCAAACGCTGGTGTTGAACAATTTGCGTTCACGAGTCACCGTACAAACAGACGGTCAATTGAAAACAGGCCGTGACGTTGCCATTGCCACTCTGTTGGGCGCTGAAGAGTTTGGTTTTGCCACCGCGCCGCTTATTACGCTGGGTTGTATCATGATGCGTAAATGCCACATGAACACCTGTCCGGTGGGCATCGCAACACAAGACCCTGAATTGCGTGCAAAGTTTTCGGGAAAACCGGAGCATCTGGTGAACTATCTCTTCATGGTCGCAGAAGATATGCGCCGCATCATGGCTCAGTTGGGATTCAAAACCATCAATGAGATGATTGGTCGCGTAGATGTGCTTGAAGTGGATGATGCGATTGAACACTGGAAATCATCCGGTCTGGATTTAACACCGATTTTGGCACCTGCTAACAATGAATCCGGTGATACTGTTTATCAAACCATTCAACAAAACCACGGTTTGGATAAAGCACTGGATATGGAGCTGATTAAATTGGCGCAACCTGCAATTCAGTCAGGTGAGCCTGTTCACATCGAACTGCCGGTAATTAATCTCAACCGTGTTGTCGGCACCATGCTATCTCACGAGATTGCAAAAAAATGGGGCGCTGATCTGTTGCCGGAAGATACGGTACACATCAAGCTGAATGGTTCTGCAGGCCAAAGTTTGGGTGCGTGGCTCGCCAAAGGCGTTACGATCGAACTGGAAGGCGATGCCAATGACTTTGTGGGTAAAGGCCTCAGTGGTGGACGCATCATTGTATATCCCGACAGATCCAGCTCCTTTAAAGCCGAAGAAAATATTATTGTTGGTAATGTCGTCTGTTACGGCGCAACGGGCGGTGAAGGTTTCTTCCGAGGCATTGCTGCGGAGCGCTTTTGTGTGCGTAATAGTGGCGCTTCAACGGTGGTTGAAGGGGTCGGTGATCATGCTTGTGAATATATGACCGGCGGCCGAGTGGTTGTATTAGGTTCAACCGGTCGTAACTTTGCTGCCGGCATGAGTGGTGGTATTGCTTATATCTGGGATCCAAAAGGTGTATTTTCTAACAAGTGCAATAAAGCGATGGTCGATTTAGACCCCGTTGAAACGGATGCTGAGATCAGTGAACTCAAAGCATTGATTGAAAAACATCAAAAATATACCGGATCAACCGTTGCCGAGTATATTATTGGCGACTGGAAAAATATATTACCTCAGTTTATTAAAGTAATGCCGCGTGATTACAAACGTGTTTTGCTGGAGCAAGCACAAAAACAGGCTGTGGCATAAGCCTACTGAATATATTACACCTTAGAAGTCAGGGGCGTGCATGTATAAATTATTTCGTGCACGCTCCGTATAATAGTTGAGATCAAAAAGTCATGGGTAAGCCAACCGGTTTCAAAGAGTTTACACGTCAAACAACACCTTATCGTTCTGCAAAAACACGCTTGGGTGATTATGGTGAAATCTATACAAAGGCTGATGAGAGTCAGCTTAAAATTCAGGGCGCACGCTGTATGGATTGTGGTGTACCATTTTGTCACTCTGATACCGGTTGTCCGGTTGATAACCTGATTCCTGAA
Source organism: uncultured Gammaproteobacteria bacterium (assembly GCA_964468225.1). Lineage (GTDB taxonomy): Bacteria > Pseudomonadota > Gammaproteobacteria > JAADGQ01 > JAADGQ01 > S141-38. Next base: position 1,886 of record CAYXVC010000101.1, on the reverse strand, counting down.
TGGAACGATCTTGTTTATAACGGCCGCTGGCATGAAGCCTCTGAAAGATTACATGCCACTAATAATTTTCCAGAGTTTACTGGTCGGGTCTGTCCTGCGCCGTGTGAAGGTTCGTGTGTTCTGGGTGTGATCGAACCCCCGGTTACCATTAAAAATATCGAACAAGCGATTGTTGATCGTGCCTTTGATGAACATTGGATCAAGGTACAACAGCCTGAAATACGCAGCGATTACAAAGTGGCGATTGTTGGTTCAGGGCCAGCGGGGCTGGCGGCTGCAGAGCAGTTAAATCTTGCAGGTCATTTAGTCACTGTTTTTGAACGTGCCGACCGAATTGGTGGTTTGCTGATGTACGGCATTCCCAATATGAAGCTGGATAAAGAACTCATTAATCGTCGTGTGCAGTTAATGCGTGACGCAGGAATTACCTTTGTCGTTAATACCGATGTTGGGGGCGAGGGTGAAAGCAGTATCAATGTGAATGAACTGGTTGAAACGTATGATGCCGTGCTGTTTGCGACAGGTGCGACCCAGCCGCGTGACTTGCCAATTGAAAATCGCTCATTGGAAGGCGTTCACTTTGCGATGGACTTTCTAACCAAAAATACTCGCAGCTATCTCGACTCTAATTTGGACGATGGCGACTATATTTCTGCCAAAGATAAAAATGTTGTAGTCATCGGCGGCGGAGATACGGGCACAGACTGCATTGCCACTGCACTGCGTCACGGCTGCACTTCAGTTGTGAACTTTGAGTTGATGTCACAACCTCCGGTTAAGCGTGCAGAAGATAATCCGTGGCCTGAGTGGCCGCTGATTCTCAGAACGGACTATGGTCATGAAGAAGCCATTGAGCGTGATGGTAATGACCCGCGTCATTATAATTTGCTCAGCAAAGGTTTTATGGGCGATGAAAATGGTCATGTGACTGCGATTAAAACAATTGAAGTTGAGTGGAGCAAAGATTCAGGTCAATGGCAGATGAACGAAAAACCAGGTACAGAAAAAACCTGGAAAACAGATCTGGTTTTTCTCTCAATGGGATTTGTCAGCCCCGAGCACTACATCAGCGAAGCGGCAGGTGTCGAGCTGGATCAGCGCGGAAACTACAAAGCGGATTATGATCAATATACAACCAATGTAGAAAAGGTTTTCACCGCAGGTGATTGTCGTCGAGGCCAGTCATTGGTCGTTTGGGCCATTAATGAAGGCCGTGGCGCAGCGCGTGAAATTGATCGTTTTTTGACAGGTGAGACTAACTTGCCTTAGAGCTAAATTCGCGGAGCCGAAACATAGCGAACAAGCAATTGTTGACACATACAGTTGTGTAAAGTACTGTGTTAAAAAAGGGGTTCAAAATGGCAACAAACTTAGCAATTGATGACAAGTTATTGGAAGAAGCGCTATCAATCAGCGGCTTAAAAACAAAAAAAGATACCGTTAACTACGCTTTAAAAGAGTTTGTAAATCGTCGCAAGCAATTGGAAATTATAGGTTTATTTGGAAAGCTGGATCCAGACCCTGATTATGCTTATAAAAAAGCCAGAAAATATTGAAGGTTATCGTAGATACGCCCATTTGGTCGTATGCTCTAAGGTCAAAAAGGGAAGGGTATGAATCGCATGTTCAGGAGTTTGAAACCCTCATTTCGGATCAAAGAGTAATCATGCTTGGGCCAATCCGACAAGAAGTATTATCAGGTTATAGCAACAAGTCCAGATTCGAAAAACTAAATAATAAATTAAAATATTTTGAAAACATGCAAATCATCAATGATGATTATGTCCAAGCCGCAATATTTTCAAATACATGCCGTTCAAAAGGTGTTCAGGGTTCACATATTGATTTTTTGATCTGTGCAGTAGCTTTTCGATTAAAGTCAGAAA
>CAYXVC010000100.1:0-7778 GCA_964468225.1 uncultured Gammaproteobacteria bacterium | reverse complement strand
TCGCATTGATACTGTTGCCCAACTCACCTAGTTCGTCTCTGCGGCGGATATCAATACGGTGATTGAGATGGCCGGAGCCGATCTGTTCAATGCCATATTTGAGTTGCTCGATAGGAGCGAACAGTCTGCGTGTTGCGTAATAGAGAAAAATTAGAATCACCAGTACGATAACGATAATCACTACCTTGTGCCAGCCACCACCACGTCGTTGAGTGGCGAAGGCAAGAGTGTATTTGGGGTAACGGCTGACCATATACTCGTGGCTGTCGTGATGGCCAAAGCCATACTCCACACCATCAGCTTCAAATTGGCGGAAGTAGTGAAGAGCATTAACTGCAAAGGGCTCACCGCTGGTTGCCCACTGCTCACTCTGTCCAATGAAGTGGATTTCGATATTGAGGTGATCCGCCAACGCTTTGGCCCTGCTGCGTTGCGGTGGTATGCCGATATCATTTTGAATATAGTTGATGTATTGCACTAGATGAGGGCGCATGGTCTCTTGGAAGTGGTCGTGAAAAGCCCAGCTTAACGTTGAAGCGATGGCGACAACAATTATCACGGCCATGGTGACGAATAGCAGTACAAGGCGGCCGAGTAGCGTAGGGCAACGCCTACGGAAAATGGTATCGTTCATTGGCTTTTTCCAACAAAACAGTAGCCACGGCTGCGGATGGTTTTGATCAACTCAAGTGGTTTTAGTTTTTGTCTTAAACGGCTGACAAGAATATCGATTGCGCGGGAATAGATTTTGCTTTCGATGCCTTTCAATTGATTAAGAAGCTCATCACGGCTAAATGTTCTGCTCGGATATTTTGCGAAGAGTTCCAACAATTGGTACTCACCGCTGCTTAATGGTAGTTTTTCACCGTCCACATAAGCCTCTTTAAGATTCATATCCACTAACAACGGGCCAATCTGAAGCTTTGCCCTACCCTGTTGCGGAGAGGTTCGCTTAAGGACTGTATGAATGCGTGCGATCAATTCACGCGGTTCAAAGGGCTTGGCCAAATAGTCATCGGCTCCCAACTCCAGACCAACAATGCGATCCATCACCTCACCCCGGGCGGTTAACATGATGATAGGAATAGCACAATGTTTGCGGATTGTCTTACACACCTCAAAACCATCCATCTCTGGGAGCATCACGTCAAGGATCAGTAGATCAAAATCACTATCCTCCATTTTTTTCATGCCAATACTAGGGCGAGTGGCGCTCTCAAAGTCAATTTCATAACGAGAGAAATATTGGCCCAATAGATCGCCCAAACGTTCGTCATCATCAATCAGCAGTACTCGGAACATGGAGCTTACTCTATGTTGCTTTAATACAAACAGCAATGCTTTTAGAAAAAATCTTCTCCCTATTATGAAGGGAGAAGGCTAGTGCGTCGAACAGATTATATTATTGGGTTCAGCTTTATGGTAAGGCTCATTTTACGGAAAATAGTTATCGGACTTAATGGTGTGACCAACTGTGATGGTGCTCTTTGTGTTTTTGAACTTTATCTAATAGTTTAGCTTGTTGTTGTGGTGTTAACGAATCATAAAATCCTGCCATCGCGGTGATAATATTGGGTGTTTTAGCATTTACTGTATTGATCTTCTCTTGTACCAAAGCCAACAAACGATTTTGATCCAGCGTAGGCTGTGAAAACAGGCTCTCTATTTCTTGATGTAGGGTAGCATGTTTGGTTTTTTCCTCTTTCACTACAACCAACACTTCATCCTTCAACATGTTAAGTTTAGAGAGTTGTTCAGGTGTGAGATCAAGGTGATCCGAGACTTTCTCTGTGATATAACTTATATGTTTTTCAGGATTACCGTGATGGTGACGCGCACCGCAGGCGATCAGAGCGATACTCAGTATTACTACGATGAGGCCACCAAAGAGAACTTTTTTACGTTTGCTCATGATTACTACTCCTTCAATGTATGGGGATTAAGTACGATTTCAGAATAGAGCGCGGCACTCGTAAAAGCCTTTCGAAGGTGTAACACGTTGTATCGATTTGTAACAGTATCGGTTTTACTTGGAACGATTTTCGGTTGTTCGTGAAGCAACCTATGGTATTTTTAGTCTATAGTCGTTGAAAAGGGCAAGGAGTATGAGCATAATACGGGTTAAGTTTCTGTTTTTAAATATATTTTATGCGCTAATCCTATAGCGAACAATGACCTTGGTTAAACATTGTGGTAGACTTAAATAGAGGAAGCATGATCTTTATAGGGAGCTGAAATTGCGTGTGGTTTGTCGCGCTATAAAAAAATAGCTGTAATGGAAGTTTAAAAATTTTCTGGGCAGCGCTTGCAGTAATAGCTCATCAGCTTGCCGTGGAACAAGTTATTGATATAGTATGCGAATTCGCGGCAAACTTGGTGGATGTCGCACCCTTTGACACAATCACAATCAGCTGTTTCAGACGCCATGGCGGCCAAGGGTATTAGTTGTAATGCGTAACGCTTTCTATTCAAATCTACCTGAAGAGGAGATCCTGTTCTACGAAAAATGGAACAATAATATCGACGACAGCATGCTGAACAGTCTGATTACGGAAGTATTTTCTACACAGGCGATATGTAATTCTGATAGACCAGCTATCGAATATAATAACCAGCAGCTGACCTATAGTGAGCTTGAGTCTCGTACTAATCAACTCGCACGGTTTTTGCGAAATCAATATGAAGTCACGACAGAAGATCGTATTGGTCTCTTCCTAAATCCGTCACTTGATCTCCCGCTGGCAATGCTTGCGGTATTAAAATCATCTGCAGCGTTTGTACCACTAGATCCTAACTATCCAGCAGATCGATTGAGTTATATGGTTGAAGATGCCAATCTTTCGGTCATTTTGACTATTAGTACCCTAGTAGATAGCTTGCCATCTACTACATCTCCTATCCTTCAGATTGATACTCATCAGTCGGAGATCGAAAAATGTTCGGCTGATGTTGTCGAGTCGGGACTAAAACCCTCTTCCTTGGCATACGTAATCTACACTTCTGGCTCGACTGGTCGCCCCAAAGGTGTGATGATTGAGCATAAGGGCATAGTTAATATGGCTATTGCAGAAGCGCGTTCTTATCAAATCAACGCTAATGACCGCGTGCTGCAATTCGCCTCAATTAATTTTGATGCATCAGTGTGTGACGCTTTCATGACTTGGGTGGCGGGCGGCGTACTTTGTCTGATTGACAACGAAGATCGAAGCGCCGGGCGTGCGTTGCATGATCTTCTTCGAAAAATGAGAATCACGGCCGTGGTTCTTACTCCGACAGTGCTTTCAGCGACCTCTAGCGATGATCTGCCAGAGCTGAAGAAGATCGGTTCTGCTGGTGAGAGCTGTACCCCGGATATTATTGAGAAGTGGGGGAATGGACGTCATTTTGTTAACTCTTTTGGCCCTACTGAAAATACTGTAGTTGCGACTGCTGCCGAAAAGCAGGATTGTTATCCATCAATAACCATTGGCAGGCCCATGCCAAACGTGCGTGTATATACTGTTGATGAAGAGAATAAACAGGTGAAAATCGGGCAAGTTGGCGAGATTGCGATAGCAGGTGTTCAAGTCGCTAGAGGCTATCATAACCGGCCTGATTTGACTGCAGAGCGTTTTATCCAGGATCCACTAAACGATGATGCATCAGCGTTGCTCTACAAATCGGGGGATTTCGGTAAAATTACTGCTGCAGGAAATCTCGAATATATTGGGCGCAAAGATGATCAAGTGAAGTTACGTGGTATGAGGATCGAGTTGGGAGAGATCGAAAGTATGGTCAACAAGTTGGCCAACGTAAAACAGTCTTCAATAGTGTTGGTAAGTACTCCAAATGGTGATAAAAGGATAGTGGCATATATTTGTGGAGATACGACTGCTGGCGCGTTACGCGAACACATTGCGAGCTTGCTTCCAGTACATATGATTCCAAATCATTTTGTGTTTCTTACTTCATTGCCTATGACGCCAAATGGCAAAGTTGACAAAAAATCACTTGAAGCACAAGCGATAACACAGTCAACCGATGCAGTTGGGCCTCCACCGGGGACCCCGACTGAAATCGAACTTGCTGCTATCTGGACGTCACTTCTTGAGATTGACACAGTATCTACAATGGATAATTTTTTCGAACTGGGTGGGGACTCCCTTCTTGCTGTACGATTTGCGGAGAGTATCAGTGAGCGACTAGATGTTGAACCGGATCTCAAGTTGCTTATGTTGGGAACACTTAAAGAGCTTGCAGAGCATGTTATTGAGTTGACTGAGAAACGCAACAATTCACGGTGGTATCGTCTACGTAGTAGATTAGGATTCACATGATTTCAGAACCGTTTTATTTTGGTCAAAATAGGTCCTGTTTTGGTCACTACACACCTTCTCAAGGTCTTGTTCAAGGTAAATCCGTATTGATTGTCCCTTCAGTTTTTGGTGAAGCGATCAGATCGTATAGAGTTGCCCGTGAAGTAACAAAATCTCTTGCTAGGCGAGGGTACGATGTACTTCGATTTGATTTTGATGGTGACGGTAATTCATGTTCGCAGATGCACAATACATCGGTGCAGGATTGGATCAAAAATATTCAAGATGGATACGACGAGCTTGTTACCCGTTCAAAAGCAGCATCAGTTTCGGTATTTGCAATCCGCTTTGGTGCGGGATTATCGTTAATTGCGCTTAAGGAACGTTCGGTTGAGTCATTTGTGTTATGGGATCCGCTTCTTTCGAACAGGGAGATGTACGATGTATTTGTTGGGCCGAGCCCGACTACCAAGGTGTGTGACGACATTCAACATACGAATAACCCTTTTGTTGTTCGTCCAAAGCGTAGCGGTTTTTTCGAAGTTGGTCTTGCAAAAGGGTTTGCAGATGCCTTTCTCCAACTGCCAGATATCACAATACCAGCCTGTGATGTGCAAATCATCACGACTGAACCGGCTAAGGAGCAGCAGGAAATTTTCTCTATGGCAACTGTTTGTGAAGTGAACCATCAATGTGACTGGCCCAAGAAAGATCTACCCCTTATCTTCGCGCCGAAACTTTTATCTACTGTATCTGGATGCTTCTAATGGATATCGATTCGGTTTCGACAACTCCCTATTGGATTAACGAGACTACACCGTTGTTTGTTGTTCAGCACAAGCCTGCATCGGCAAATATCAATAAGACAGCTGTTATTATTTTGAACTCTGGTTTTTTGCATAACGTGGGACCTTATCGGTTGAGTAGCAACCTTGCTAATCGTATGAGTTCACAGGGTTTTGTTGCTGCTAGACTTGATCAATCTGGCAAGGGCGATAGTCCTCCTCGTCGTGACCTTGCCGGCAAAGAGGCTAGATTGCTTGATTTTGACGAAATCTTCGAGCATTTACGGGTCGATTTTGGGGTGTCCGACTGCATACTGGTGGGGTTGTGTTCTGGCGCTGATGATGCATTGGAGATTGCAGAAGTGCGTGAATCTGTATCCGGGCTGATTTTTCTCGACGGATTTAGCCCCGTTACTTTGTCATATTATGCCAATCATTACTTCAAGCGTCTGCGCTACTTTAGGTCTTGGTTGCAATGGAAGCGACGAATTCAACGCAAGAAACAGAGGGATTTAGATCTTCAAAAGAGCAGTTTAAGTTCTTCCGTCAGTAATTCTGGGTCTGCTTCTGTCATTAGTCTACGGCGATGGCGTTCAGAAAAAGAGGTTAAGCGTACGTATGAGTCTGTTTTAAAACGCGGGGTCAAAATTTTTGCGGTTTTTAGTGGAGGTGCCGGAGACTACTACAATCATTGTGGCCAGTTGGCTCGAGGGTTGAATGTACCCACTACTGCACTAGAGGAGGTCTATTTTCATGAGGCTTCGCATATCTATTCGCAGCCAAATCATCGTGATCGGTTAGTTGAGGCCATTGGAAACTGGGTACAGAGACAATTCTGAGCTGAATATCCTGATAAAATAGTATATAGAATATCAAGAAAATAGTTATCTAAACCTAAAAAAATTATCTGGATATTGATTGAGACAATACGAATACAGTGGTGTCTGTATGGTAAAAAATAGATGAAAAGAAAACTTATTACGGGCGTAAGGGCGTTATGTATGGCAGGGCTTTCGCCACTCGAAAAAAAATTACTTAATCAAGTTGATAAAGAGCCTGCTAACCCAGTTGTGTTTATTGTCGGTCCCCCAAGATCGGGTACAACACTAGTTTATGAACTGTTAGTTCGTCGATGTAAATTCTCTTACATATCAAACTTAGCTCAAAAATTCCATCAAACTCCTTTGGCAGTGACTAAAGTGGGTAAAAACATAATTGATAGTTGGCATCAACAAGCAAAAAGTAGATACAAAAATAGATATGGCAACATCAACGGCTGGGGCGCTCCTAGTGAAGGTGGATGTGTTTGGAATCGTTGGTTTCCAGAAAGTCACTATTTGGATGAGTCACATATAGAAAAAATTCCTCAACGGCTAATACAAAATACGGTCTATGGTCTAGAAGAGATAATGAAAGGGACTTTTATCAATAAAAATGTAATGCATAGTGTGCATATGAAGCTTCTGGACCTGTTATTCCCTAATTGCTTGTTTATTCATATTAATCGTGATACTAAATCAAATATTCGCTCAATTCTGCGTGCCCACTCTAAATTCGCTACAAATAAAAATGATTGGTTTTCGGTTAAACCCAGGGAGTGGGAGCAATATAAAAATGAAAATATCGTTTTGCGTTCAACCATCCAGGTTCATTACACGCACAAAAATATTGAAGAAGATGCCGATTACCTTGGCGATGGGCGGGTGTACCCAATTTCCTATGAAGACGTTTGTCAGGATTCTGGGGCCGCGCTTGATGCAATTTGTGTTTTTTTAAATGAAAATGGTGTAAAAGTTGAAGAGCGAAATATTCAATTTCCTGAGTTATCAATTTCTGTACCAGAGAAAACCAATGATGATATCGAAGAAAAAATTGATAAATATTTATCTACCCTTTTGTAGGAAAATATAAAACTACATACTAAATTTCAGATAGCTCGAAAATATCATGTTATATGTTTGAATATCTCATGACACTTTGTTGACAAGCTATCTTTATCTGTGGCTAGTATTTCATTAAGGTTTGAAAATAGTTTATGAAAAGCCTCCCTGTCTCCGTTTTCTATTATGATATTTAGCTCCATAATAGCTTCAATCATCGACTCCCTTGCCTGTTTTGCAAAAGGATTACTCTCTTGTATATCCCTATAAACCTCCGGATCAGACGAAAGAATGCGAGCAAGCAGGCATAGCATTGTTTTATGAGGCGGGGTCCAAATTGGTTTTGCACTATCAACATTATAATTCACCTTTGAAAGCGTCAAACCAAATGCAAGAATAGCAGCATGGGTTGCTGCTTGAGTTGCTGCCGTGGCTTGATCATGAGCTTTGGCATCATAATGAATTACTGTGCCCCCTGCCTTTTCAATCAAATGAAGAAAATAATCAGAAATGGGTCCTCGATTAATATCAATGCATGCGACACTTTGATTTTGAAACCCCAATGATGGACCAAACATAGGGTTAATACTTATTGCCTCGTAGCTGGGTTTTAATCTGTTCAGTTTTTCTATGAATTCTGATTTTACAGACATAGTATCGACTAAGCATTGCTTATTAGTCAGTGTATTATGAATTAATGGGAGAGCCCTTAGGGCGGGATCTTCTGGTGTTGCTAATATTATAAGGTCGACTTCAGAGAGTAAGAGAGTATTAACTCTCTTTGTAATATCGCCAACAACATAGTTAACTCCATCAAT
>CAYXVC010000099.1:0-7780 GCA_964468225.1 uncultured Gammaproteobacteria bacterium | reverse complement strand
TCGCCGGCTTTGTCGCCGATCTCCTGTTGAATATCAAGAGATTTTTTGAGATAGGATAGCGCGGTCTCATAGTTCCCCAGGTGATGGTGCTGCTTTCCCGTTTGCCCTAAGGCTCTAGCACGAGTTTTTAGGTCTTCCGCTTTGCAGATGGGAGGGAGCCACTCTTTCAGTAAGGTTGTATATTGGCCCGCGTTGTTTAGGGGGCCAATAATATAGTTCAATGCAAATTGGTGAGCTGTTGCCGTTTGTTCTGCACGAAGGTGGGCGGCATGAACGATTTGAGCTTGGGCTAAGGTGCTGCGTTCATTGCGAAAAAGATAGGATAAATAGTCGGCAGCTAATTGTGCATAGCTTAAATCAATTGGCGTGTTTAGTTTTTTATTGATCGCTTGAGTGACTAGAGAGGGGCAGTGGTACTCTTGAGCCAACCAATAGGGATGTTCACTTTTTTCTACTAGAGATACGGCCACTAACTCAGCCAATAAGGACTCGGGATTTGGCAAATTTTGTGCCAATTTAATGATTCCTTCGATGGGAACTGAGCTGTCATAACATTGCAAACGTTGTAGCAGCTCTAGTTGGTCATCACTGCGTTGAGCCAGTACGAGCTCCAGAGCCATGTCGATCCTTACTTGTATTTCAGCTTGAGATAATTTCTCTAAAAACTCGCTCTCTTCATTGAGGCTCATGCCTTCTACTGCTGCTGCAAAAAAACTAAGGCCTCGCGGATTTCCGTTGAGGGCGATATAAGCTTGTTTTAAGCGGTTTTCCTGTTGTGCCAGTGCTTTGAATTGATCGTAATTTAAAATACAGAGTTGAAGAAAGTCACCATAATTGAGGCGAGTCAGTGTCCAGTGATTTTCTTCTGGCCATTGGGGGATCAACCAACGGGAAGTCAGCAATAGTGTTAAGCCTTGGCTGCTGAGTGACTGGGCTGCACTAATAAAATTTTGTACTTTTTCATTAGTTAGAGCACGGCTCTGCTCATCTTGTAAACTTTCCAGATTATCAAGCACAACAACGAGGCGGCCTTGGTTTTGTGTTAACAACATGTCCAGTAGGTAACTAAACTGTTCGGTGGGCTCTTGGATTTGAGCCAGAACACGATCGTAACGTTTTAGATTCTGCTCATTAAGCTTGAGTTCTAAGTCAGATTGAAAGATTTCCCAGCTTTTACCTTCTTTTGCAGACCAGGCGACTACGAGCCATTTTTTGTGCTGTAGTCTAAGGGCCAGCTTGCCTATCAGAGCAGTTTTCCCCTGGCCGCCAGGGCCAGTGATCAGGAGTTGCTTTAGTTCACCTTTGGCTAATTGATTATTAAACTTCCTCAACTCGCGGCGACGGCCACGAAATTTTTTTGGCAGTGACATCCCTTCTAATTGAGTGTTTTTGATATCAACGGTGGATCGTTGCGGTGTGAATTTCCAGTCGATTAGTGGAGCAGATATCTCTTTGCTATAGAGAATAGGTAAACTCCATTGGCTTAAGCTTAGTTCGGTAACTCCACTTTTATCTTTATCTCGGTAAATGGCACTTTTAAGAGGCTGACTGATTGCATTGCGTGCCTGCTGTAGTGCGATGTCAATTCGTTCCTGGCGGCCGATAGCTTCACAGAATTGCTGGGCGAATAGAATGCCTGCCCGATCAAATATTGATTCGCGCATACCCACAACATGAGGTAAATGGTGATGGATTAGCTGCCGGGCTAAACCATTATTCAAGGCATCTGACGCAGCCTTGCCTGATTCACAGGCAGAGAGTACGACGCACTGAACACTGCTACCTACGAATAACTTGGCAAACTGCTCTTCTTTTACGGGATCGCTAAGGCCAAATTCATCTTCAAATAAAAAAGTGCCATAGGCTTTACTTTCATCATGAGCGGTATGATGAAATTCGCCATGGCCGCTGATAAACACTAAGTGGGGTTTGAATACTTTAATTCCATTTTCTAAGCTGGAGAAGCATCCGTCATCCGGTATTTGTAGTTGAACATACCCATCAGCTATTGGCGCCATCAAGGCTTCCAATACAAACTCTTGCTCTTCTTCCACGGCCAAGCGCCCCCGTTCATCATTGAGATCATCGGGCAGGGAGCTGAAGAGTAAAATTCGTAACGGGCCTTGCTCTGGATCGATCGGCTCTATTTCATCCATGGGGATGCGGCGACTTAGGCTGAACTCGGGTTCTCGACCGAGAAAACCGTACTGATTGTGGTGCAAAATTTCCCAAGGTAAATTCTGGGTCGCGGCATCATCACTCTCAATAATAATGGGGGGAATTTTACTGCCTGCGTATTGGTAGGCTTGCTCAAATGATGAGTCGATATCGAGTGACTGCCATAATGATGCCCCTATTTCTTGTAATTGAGCATCAGTGACTTGTTCATTGTGAGCGTAACTAAGGGCTAGCTCATGTGCGCTACGTCGAAGTTTTGGGTATTGCGCTAATAGACCAGCAGGAGGCTTTATTACAAAAGGTTTTTTGCAAATTTGTCTCACATTTAGGCTTCCTTGTCTGTATCGTTATTTGGCTTTGTGGTGGGGATGATATTCGGTAATTGTAGAGTTTCTGTTTCAAGGTTAATGGGGTGGCCACGCAGAATTTCTGTTACAGCGCTGTGGTAGGGATCAGGGTCTATGGTGATGCAACGTGTGCCACAAAAAGGACATTCTTTACTGAGTTGCGGTTGTCCTGTCATATCAATAGTCCATTCAAAATTTTTGTGGCACTTATGACACTCGAATTTTAGCCGTTTTAGTTGTTTTTTTTCACTCATATTTTTCCTCATAAAATGGAGTAAACCGCGAAAATGATACCTATAAAAAAGTAGATGCAAGAGGTAACTATCCATTCGTATTTGTAGGTGGCTGATTTCTTGAAATAGGCTTCAATGCTGAGTGGCTCAAGAAATTCATGAGGGGTGGTACGGCGAATGATTGCGCGATCAACATTGTAGGTTCGGGGTAGAATTGCCAAAAGGGTAAACAGCAGTGCTAATGCCCAGAAAATAAAAGCAAAATAAACCTCAAGACTGAGGGTTAAGGTCGCTTTATCGCCATTGATTAATTTTAGTGCTGTGGCGTAGAGGCCAGGTATCGCCAGCTCGATAGTAATTAATAGCTTGGCAATTTCATCCAGTCGTTGTGGTTGGTTGGTGAACTCTTCATCAAACTTGGTTGAGAGTAGCTCTTCTGTTGTATTGGGTGGTCGAGTTTTAATAGTGGGTGGGGTTTTATTCATGGCCCAGACTTGATTCTGATTATGGTGAATTCACCATACCAGATTGAAATACTTTAGCCTATAAAATCAATCATAAGCCTTGTCCAATACGCTACTCGTTCAGACTCATTTCATATTGGACAAGGCTACACACATAACGAATGACTATGGTGTTAAGAGTCATGTCAGCGCTGGTATGTAAAATTATGAATTAAGATTATATAAACGCTTCTCTTTTCGTGCTGTTTTGTAGGCAATCCATAACTTGCGAAGTGGGGTGAGTTTGGTGCGATGCTCAAGCACTCGGAACCCGTCTTTTTCAATTTCATCCAGCGTTGCTCTGTAAATTTCGGCCATCACTAAACCGCTGCGTTGTGAATAACGATCAATGTCCGGGAGTTTTTCCATGGCCGATTGGTAGTATTGTCTTGCGCGGTCGGCTTGAAACTTCATCATTTTTTGAAAGTTATCCGACATTTTGTATTGTAAAATATCCTGTCTGGAAATATCGAAACGTTGCAGATCATCTTGTGGTAGATAAATGCGACCACGATCCGCATCTTCACGCACATCCCGTAAAATATTTGTCAGTTGTAAAGCGGTACCCAGATCTTCAGCATATTTAAGAGTTTTTCGATCCTGATAACCAAAAATTTCTGCAGACATTAGGCCTACAACACCCGCCACACGATAACAGTAGAGTGCTAAATGTTTGAAGCTTTCATATTCACAGTGCTGAAGATCCATCGCCATACCATCGATAATCTCTAAAAAATACTCTTGAGGAAGGTTATGATTTTGGCGAGCTTCATCTAAAGCTTTGCTGACTGGGTGCTGTGCATTGCCCGAAAAAATGGCATCAATTTCACTGCGCCACCATTGTAGTTTGGTGTGGGCGATGGCTTCATCGTTGCATTCATCGACGATATCATCGACTTCACGACAAAATGCGTAGAGTGCAATAATCGCTTGTCGCTTTTTAGGAGGAAGAAAAAGAAAGCTGTAATAGAAACTTGAGCCGCTTTTTGATGCCTTATTTTGGCAGTATTCGTTTGGAGTCATTGTAAAGTGAGATTTCCATACTTCTAATCTGGCATTTGAATGGTTAGATTATACTGATTATTTTAAATAATTTTTAGAAATTAGGTATGATAAACAGAATTAACAGGATGACATCGTAAAGAGATATTGCATGGCTATCAAAGATAAAAAAAACAGATATTCAACGCTTCTGTTATGCGGTGCGTTGCTGGTGGGTTGCAGTAGTGACAATACACCGAAGATTAGTGCGTTGCAAAAAGGAAAAGTTCTTTTTGATAAAGGTGATTATGCAGAGGCTCAAATTGCATTAACCACTGCACTCGATACTGTGAAAGAGGATAGTAAACTCACCGATGCTTATTATCTGCTGGCCAAAATTGAAGAAAAAAACAGGAATTGGTCTGCTGTTTTTAAATACTATTCAAAAGTCATTGAACTTGACCCCGATCATATTGAAGCTCGAATCAAACTGGCCAAACTGTATTTGCAGGCAGGTAAGCGAGATAAATGCCGTGAAATGGTTGATGCGATTTTATCAAAGAACCCTGATGAACCTGAAGCACGAATGATTCTTGCTGTCATGATGGCCAATGATGGGCAGATTGATGATGCAATCAAAGAAGCCAAAGCCGTTTTTGATGCGGATGCAACACAGTCGGGTGCGGCAATTTTATTATTAACTCTCTACACCAAAGCGGGTGATTTGAGTGAAACGGATGAAGTATTGCAACGAGCCATTGAGGCAAACCCCAAGAGCGCAGCACTGCACCTCTCTTTGTCACAAATTTTACTGAATCAGAATCAGCCGGAAAAAAGCGAACAGCTTCTAAAGCAGTTGGTTTCCATTGAGCCTGAAGATCTGAAGCATCGAGTTCGTTTGGCGACCTTTTATTCAAATACCAATCAGTTGGCTAAAGCTGAAAAAGTATTGAGAGCTTTGGTCGAACTTGACCCGAAAGATCCAAAGCGGGTTGTTCTTTTAAGCAAGTTTCTGGCCTCGAAAAAAGGCAGTGAAATGGCTGAAAAAGAGCTGATGACGGCAATAGAGGATCAGCCAGAAGCTTTGACCTTACGCTTTGCATTGGCTGAGCTTTATATGGCTTCACAACGTCTGGATGAAGCTGAAAAACTCTATCGAAATATTGTTCAGCTTGATCAGGCCGGTGAGGCTGCTACTCTGGCGCGTAATAAATTGGCGCTGACTTTGTTGCAGGAAGGGCAGGCGGAAGAGGCCGGTTTGTTGCTGGATGAAGTGCTTCAAAAAAATCCGGCCGATCGCGATGCTTTGTTGACGCGAGGTAAATTATCGCTTTCCAGACAGGAAGCTCAGGAAGCTATC
Source organism: uncultured Gammaproteobacteria bacterium (assembly GCA_964468225.1). Taxonomy (GTDB): domain Bacteria; phylum Pseudomonadota; class Gammaproteobacteria; order JAADGQ01; family JAADGQ01; genus S141-38. Next base: position 2,178 of record CAYXVC010000099.1, on the reverse strand, counting down.
AAGGATTTAGAGGCGGTATTAAAGGTACAGCCTGATTCTGCAGGTGTCCTGAAACTTCTGGCTCTGGCTTATGCCGCGAATTCAGAGTTGAAAAAAGCTAAAGAGAGTATGAATAAGTCACTGTCCTTAAACTCGGGCGATGTGGGTGGCTGGTTTGGGCTGACTCGGATCCTGATGGCAGACGAAGAGTATGGCGCAGCGTTGAAGGCGGTTAATCAGTTGCTTAAATTGTCCCCTGATCATTTAGAGGGGCTTTTGGCTAAGGTTGATATTCAATCTAAACAGATGGATTGGAAAGCCGCGGAGCAAACGGCGACTGCCATTAAATCTGCTTATCCTGAGCAAGCCGTCGGTTATTACCGATTAGGGCAGCTTTATCAGGCGCAAGGTCTGGAGAGCGAGGCATCTTCCGAGTTTGAAGGTGCTTTGGAGCGTTCAAAGGATTCATCAGAACCAGAACCCCTGACGGAATTATTCGGAATCTATAAAAACTTTATTATTCAGGGGGATGCTGATACTGCAATTAAAGCGATTAATAAAATACTTAAAACTTCCCCTGAACTTGCAGCCGCTTATGCTTTGCTGGGCGAAGTCTATGCTTTTAATAATCAGTTTAAAAAAGCAGAAGATGCATTTATAACAGCGATTGAATTTAATCCGCGTCATGCCGATGCGTATACCGATCTTGCTAATCTGTATCTAACACAAAATAAAATAGAAGCTACGATACAGACGTATCGTCAGGCGCTTTCAGTGATGCCGGAAAACCTTAATGCCGCTCTGGAACTTGCAAAGATTTATGAGGAGGCGGGTGAGATTGAAAATGCTATTTCTGTTTATGAATTTTTACGGAAAAAAAATACCAGTGTTGATGTTGCTACCAATAACCTGGCGGTGTTGCTTGCGACTCGTAAAGAGGATGAATCCAGTCTGGATCAGGCGTTGGAGTTGGTGCGTCACTTTGAAACGTCTAAAAATCCGGTTTTTCTCAATACATTAGGCTGGATTTATTATAAAAAGGGCGATCTGAAGCAAGCGCAAGCTCTGCTGGAACGAGCGGTGAAACAGGCTCCAAATATTGCAGTCTTTCAGTACCACCTTGGAATGACCTTTTATAAGCAGACGAATACCATTCGGGCAAAAGAACATTTGAAAAAAGCGATCAATTCAAATGAAGATTTTGTGGGCAAAGAAGAGGCGAGTACCACACTGGACAAAATATAGGGAACAAGGTTTATGAACACAGATATCACCGAGTTAAACAGTCATTTTGGCATTGAAGATCAGGTTGTATTTAAAACGATTCATGATGATTTTGTCATCGTTGAAATAAACAATGTTCACGCCACAGCAAGTATCGCTCTGCAAGGTGCTCATTTTATGAGTTGGGTGCCGAAGGGCGAAGAGCCGGTGATATGGATGTCTCAAGAGGCAAGCTTTAAATCGGGGAAATCAATACGAGGGGGAATTCCTGTTTGTTGGCCCTGGTTTGGTGATCATTCCACAGATTCTTCCTTGCCTGCTCATGGCTTTGCCCGGACTGCATTATGGGAAGTGATTCAAACAGAAGCATTAAAAGAAGATGCGACGCTGATTGCTTTTCGTCTGATACAAAATGATGCGCATCATGATGGCTGGCCTTACTCTTCCGAGTTGGAAATACACTTTATTATTGGAGAATCACTAAGAATTGACTTGGTGACTCGCAATACGGGAGAAAGCGCGTTTACAGTAGGTGATGCTTTGCACACCTATTTTTCGGTGAGCGATGTTCGCAATATTACGATCAACGGACTGGAAGATTGCCTGTATCTGGATAAGGTGGATGGCAGTGTTGAGAAAAAGCAGCAGATAGGTGCTGTGCGGTTTGATCAGGAGACGGATCGAATTTATTTGCCATCCACTGATGATTGTGTGATTGATGATCCGGGTTTTAAACGCCGTATTCGAATCAGTAAGCTCAATAGTGAATCAACGGTCGTATGGAATCCATGGATTGAAAAGTCGATAAAAATGGGCGACTTGGGTCAGGATGGTTATCTTGATATGGTCTGTGTAGAAAGTGCGAATGCAGCAGATGATGTCGTACTGCTTGCGCCCGGAGAAAAGCACCATTTATGGGTTTGTTATAGTGTCGAATGAGTGGCAGATTTATGTTGTTTGCTGCTCGGATAACAG
>CAYXVC010000098.1:0-8007 GCA_964468225.1 uncultured Gammaproteobacteria bacterium | reverse complement strand
ACTGGCTGCACGTTTTCGTATTTGTTCTCTACCTTTATAGAAAATTCATCTTTACGCTTACGTTCCAGATACCATTTAGCGGTTGATACATCATCCAGATTATCGCAGATTGTTTGCCTTGCCCTCAAAATCTGTTTACTTTTTAATGCCTTGAATCGCTCCCGTAGTTGTTCATTCTCACTGCACCAGCGGTGATATGTTGTTTCTGATATATCAGCGAAAAAACAAGCTTCTACTACTGTAGAGTCGATGCTAAAAGCATGTTCTAGCTTTGCCAACACCTCGGGAGTCTGCTTTTGCTTTTTTTGTCCTTTTGCCATTTGAATTAACGATACCTTTTATTCCATCAATGCTGTTAGTTTATTGATTGTAAATCATTGAAACCATAGATAGTGTTAATTTAACAATAAATCATAACTTGTCTATACTTTAATATTGATATCTTAAACTTGGCATAATCTAATGAAAGAGTGCAGAAAATGCGGCATGTACAATCATGCTGAGATAACAGAAACATCGGCTTGTCCTGATTGTGGTGCTATTTATGCAAAGGTTGATGCACAATTAAAGCGAACTAATCAGAAACCACACAATGAAAAGATAAAACAGATTCAAGCTGATGCAAATAAGAAAAAACGTGTCGAAAAACTTGAAAAAAAGGTTGAATCCAAAGAGTTAACAAAAAAGTTAATCCAGTGCGTTGAGTGTGGAAAAGATGTAAGCAAAAGAGCGGATAAATGCCCTAATTGTGGCAATCCAATCAAGAAAAAAACATCAATTTTTACTTGGTTTATAACTATTTTTGCTTTTTTTTGGTTCATAGGGTTTATTTCAAACACTGATAATAAATCTAACACTTTACAAGCTAATATAAAAGAACCAGCAACACAAACATCGTCTAGCAGCGTATCTCTGCAATTAAAATCAAAAGCAGATTACACAAGTGACTCAAATCTGATTTGCGCAAGAAACTGGACGAAAAGAGGAGAGCTTGATCAACGAATGTATGACCACTGCATGGAAGGTCAAATGGAAGGTTACGATAAACTAAAAACCTTGCATGCATTTATAGGTGAGGAATTTTATTCTAAAACAGCTTATCCACATTGTGTAAAAAATTGGAGTAAACGAGGTGTTGTAGATACTCGCATGTTATCTCATTGCTTAGACCAAGAGGTTGAAAGCGTAAAAGATTTACAGTATTACCGCGAACAATATGATGCTGAACAAGTTAATAAAATCGCTAATCGTGCTTTATATAAATACGGTTCATGGAAAATGACCGCATACTCAGTAAAGCAAGCGATTGAGCGTTGATGTTCAATAAAAGACAATGAATATTCAACAAAATAATTTTATCAAGGCAAGAATCATAACTGAGTCATCAAAAACAGCTATTCTTCGCTTACTCTAAAAATTTACTTTTGTATGAAATATCACTTTCGTAAGCTCATGCAAAAATAAGTGTTTGTTGCCATCATTGCATTGTTTCTCCTGTTTCCGGCATATAAGCCACAAAGCCATGCCCGTTAGCCATCGCTGATATGAACTCCAGGTGTGTTACCTTGCGTTGAAATTGGAACTCAACACTGTTGCGTGTTTCTTCATACGTTAAAAATGAACTGTGAAGCGTCCCACCAACGCCATTATCAAGCGTCCATTTCCAGACAGTTCTAATTGCCAGCTCTTCGGCTTGTTCGCGTGTTAAACCACCATCATATTCTGCAATGGCGGCACGTTCGTTGAATAACTCAGTGGCATTTTCTTTTTGGGCTGCTTGTTGCTCGGCTTTGAGCGCTGCAACAATGTTTGGCTTAATCTGTTTTAGTCGTGGAATCCACTCAGTCGGTGGCGATGGATTAATTAACACATCATCACCATCCAGCAGCTTAACCTTGCGTCCAGACTCTCTGAGTTTCGCTAGTGCAGTCATAACCTGAACCCTCCCTCCTCTTCATTTGCATCATTCTTCTCTATATCCCTGTTTTGAACCGTCACACCGTCACAACCCGTATGACTGTTGGTCTCCGGCGTTTTTTGAAACGTCACACCATTGTTGCTTGTGACGTTTTGAAAATCACTGTAGCCCTTGTAGTTGTTGACTTGTGACGATGTGACGCTTTGAACAGGGGGCATAGGAAGATACCTATCAAAAGCGTCTTGAAATTTGTTCAAGTAATACCCTTTTTGTGTCGTGGCGTTAATGCGAATGGTGCCTGATTTAATGTGATAGGGGTTTAAAAGTTTTGCTAATGAATTTTTGCTCATTGGTTGGCCGCGTCTCCATTCACACCACGGTCGTTCCTCCATCTTTATCAAATCATTAATTAGGTCTTCGGAATAAATCTTGTCTCTGTTTCGGCGCTTAAAGGCCGTTTGAATGTCATTGAGCAGCATTATTCCTATACTTTCCTCTGAATCATCAATCTGCTCAATATTGAACATTGCTACCCGTGCGAGTTGTACCCAGTCGCCACCAACAATATCAGCAATGGCAAGCAAAGGTAGCCAGTTGTCCATTGCTCGATCATTCCCGACCAACGGAATAACAGGTTTGGCCATTCGTAAAGTACTTTCGTTGTCATCAGCCCAGCGCTTACATTTTTGGCGTAGCTCAATAGATTGCTCTTTAATATCAAATGGCATTCGTTCAACAGTTTCACCCGGTAACTTACGTCGCAATTGAATCATGATGGAACGGTCGCGAATTGTATCAGGTGGTGTTTTAATCATGGCAATTGCCATCGGCGACCAAGTGGAAAACTTGACTGGCTTGCGGTCGCCTGAATCACCCTCCGTGCGTAATACAAACGCCCCACTGCGAGTATGGCCGGAATTAATAACACCTCGCAATTCTTCATTACTGTTAATGAATGTATCTGCCTCATCAATTAATAGACTAGGCTGCCATAACTCAACCGCTCGGAACAACACGCTTGGTGAGATATTTGAAGCCATCAGTGAACGGTGAGCAAGTGCGCCGATAACTTCGAGTGTCGTTGTTTTTCCACATCTTTTTTCTGGTGAACTTAAGCACAACTTTGGGAATATTCGGAAAGAATTGATTGTATAGCTTGAAAATGCCCACAAGGTGAGTGCAACATCTCCACTTTCTGGTAATGCACAATATTTGTTGAAAGTTGCGCGAATTTCATCCAGCAATTGGCTACCTGATACCGCGTCGCCCCATGGCTCAATCCCTTGCACGAGTTCATCAGCGCCACTATCTGGCTCTAACTCTTTACGGATTGTTAAAACTCTCTTGTCCAGGGTGCCAACACGAATTTTCAACTTTTTGGCTGCTTCATCACGTTGCCTGTCATAATCAAATGAATTTAACTCAGCAAGTCGTTTAATCTCTTGCTCGTCAGTTTGATTCGAAAGTAGTGAAGTATTTTTGCTGTTGCTGGGTTCTTGGATGGAAAATGAAGTTAAATTCCCATCAAGCTGATCAATAACTGCCTGCAATCCTTCAGCCTGATATAGTTCGTTAAAGTCACTGTGTTCTGCTGGCTGTGTCCAGTCACAACCAGCTGCTTGAATTGCTTTATCGCCTGCTTGTCCTCTGTCTGCTATATTGATAATTCGGACATTCGGATGTAGTTTCATTAACGCCTTACACACTGTCGGAACGTTGTTTGCTCCACCTGCGATAGCAATAGGATAGCTTTTTGCCTCATGACAGGTTGCTGCATCTGAATAGCCTTCAGTGACCCCAATGATTGATGCATTATTAAAATCACCGATAGTGTGCCAGCTCACTGGAAGACTTGCGCCAACATCTTTGAGTGCTTTTTTAGACAGAAAATACTTGTCTGTTTCGCCTTCAATCTTTTCAGCTGCAATATATTGAATCGTAGTAATAGCGCCCAGTTCGTCCCGGTAATCCAAAACCAGCGATCCTGATTGAATAAAGCTCTTACCTTGCAAATTGATTTGTTCTTTTGCTATTCGACCTGAGTAAGGCTTAATTTTTTTGCGAGTACAATGGCCGGGCAAGGTTTCGTTGATCTCATCGCATTGGTTAAATATCTGTTGAGCATAGTCAGCGTGACTGGCTAACGCTTTGCTCTGTTTGATTTCACTTTCCTGGCTGGAAACAGTCTGTTCAGAAATAGAACTTTGTTGATTAGTGGGGCTTTCCTGATCAATTTCAGCTAGGCCAAAAGCATTGCCAAGGAATTGACAGGCTTCATTCACCCCTGGTGCTTTGCCAAGACTGATAGTTATATCAATTGATCCGCTGCCAGATATGCAACCTGGAGTAAAGCATTGATGCCTTCCGTTTTTATTAATTGAAAGATTGTCTTTGCTTTCACATATTGGACATGGAACCCTCGCTTCGCTGCCCTTGAATGTCGGCTCATTTCCAGTGATAAGTTGGTAGGCTTGATCCGCTGACACTTTTTTTCGAATCGTGTTTGCGTTGACACATTTTGTTATAATATCAGTCATGGGTATATTCCCCCATTGTCATATCTGAATCACCTTGAATCCCGGTTGCCGCCGGGGTTTGTTGTTCTCCAACCATCAACACATATTCAGCAACCCTATGTGGTTTACCTTCTGGCGTGTGATCGACGCGCCAATGCGTGATGATATTCAGTCCGTCTCCACGTAACTCTTGAATCCTCCCAGCCGGATGTAAAACGTCTAGTTTATTTCGAGCTTCGAGCGTTGTGATTTTTTGACTCGTTTCAAGATAGGTTTTTAAGCGCTCACGCTGTGCGGCGGTTGAATTTTCTGCGTGAATTGGTTTGCTAAAGACGCTCATTAAACGCCTCCTTTAATGGTGTGGCGCTCAATATAGTCACGTAGATCGGTCGTGCGGTATTTTACCTGTCGCCCAATCTTAATAAATGGGATATTATTTTCACCAGTACAACGCCATTTTCTAAGTGTATTTGCGGGAATATGAAGAAGCTGAGCAGCCCCTTCCGTGTCAGTTAGTGTGTCTTGTTCAAAAGTTGGTCTTGGTTTGTGATCTGTAGTGATTTGTAACACCATACTGCTAACCTCTTAGGTTTGTTGTTAAGCACGGCGTTATTTTGCGGGTCAATTATTTTATAATCGAGGGACAAAAAATAATTTTTTTTATACCGGTACAAATTTAAAACAAATTCATACCTCTCCTATTTGACGCTCGATTGCACAAATTGTCTTTGTTGTAAGTAACTCTTCAGCTAATGGTTTAATTGTTTTCCTGATTTTTTCTGCTCGATCAATGGTCTCATTTAAAAAAAGCAAGTCACCAGCTTGGGACTGAGTTAGGGTTTTTCCTTGACTATGTGAAATTAAGATCAAGTCGATATAGGGTAATATTTTGTATGTTTTCCACTTATTAAAATCAATTTCTGTAAAGCCCCTTTTTCTAACATTTCTTTCAGTTGCTTTCCTTTTGGCTTTCAACCAACTATTAAAATCCGCTTTCAATTGATTGTCCGTAGCATTTAAATCAACGTAAATTTTAGCGCCAAACAATCCATTAAATTCATTAAAAAAGTTAAGTTCTTCTTCACCAATGGTAGAGATAAAATCATTTTCAAGTTCCATTTCATTAGATGTAATATCTCTAATAGAAGGTGGTTGTAACCCTTTAATGGGCTGCCAACTTTCACGTGCATCACCTAGCGGCAGTCGGCGCCTTAAAATCGGGTGTGTCTTGATTAAACTAAGGTTTACCCTGGCTTTAGCGTGTTCTGTTATTGCCGCACCTTCTCCCATTATTTTTACCATAGGAACAGTAGGTCTCAAGAACATATTGATATCTAATCTAAGTCTTAATTGTAAATGCCAGTCTTTTATATTAAAGTTTTGCACTGGTTCATAATTAGTCAAATTAAACCAAGACATATCAAATTCTGTTTCCACAAATACTCCATTTAAGCATTGGCATTACGGATAAGAAAGCCAATCAACAGGGTAATGAATCCTGCTTTCACTCCGTCGAGCTAGATTGGCTGATGATTGAATTAGACGTGCAAAAAGTTAATTTCTTTGCTGTTGGTGGGGTGAGGTAATTATTTCTGATAGTGAAAACGACATTGCGCAATAATAATCGTGTCATTTTGGATGGTGTAAACCAGTCGGTGTTCGTCGTTGATTCTTCGTGACCAAAAGCCAGCCAGTTCATGTTTGAGTAGTTCTGGCTTGCCGATTCCATCAAACGGGTCGCGTTGAATATCTCGGATAAGCTGATTAATGCGCTTTAGTTTTCTTTTGTCGGTTTGCTGCCAGTATAAATAATCGTCCCAGGCTTGCTGTTCAAAACTAATCATCTGGTAGTAATTCGTGTTGCTGAATATTGTTGCCGGATTTTATATTCTCGATTGACTGTAACAAGCGCTCTTTATTGGCTGGCTCTCGCATTAAATAGGCTGTTTCGTCATGGTTGTGGTTGATTCTGGATTGTAAGAATGCAGCAAAATCCAACACCTCTAATGCGCTATCATCAGGAAGCACTCTGACCAACTCCAGTATTTTTTCTGCTGTCGTATCAGTACACATGGTTATCATCTCTTGTAATCTGACGCTCAAGGTAATCATTTATCATTGTTGTGACTCCGTTTTTGGTTGCTGGCTCGTTGTTAAGGGCTTCACATTGTTATGTGCTGGTGTCGCCTTGGCTTGGATGTAGTCTGCTATTTTCTGGGCGGCTTGTCGTACTGTATCGGCTTCTGTGCGAATGTAGCCAGTCGTCACATTGTTATCAGTTGTGTGATTGAGCAAACGCCTGATTAATGTTTCTGGAATTGCGACAGCCTCGGCAATGGTGCTGAATGTGCGGCGTAAGTCATGTGGGCTAAATTCAATCCCCGTTCTCTGAATGATGGTTGAAATAGGCTTTTTCGGTGCGCTCATGTAACCCGTTTTGCTGTGACTGGCAAACACATAATCTAAGTGGCCTGTTTCAGCCTGCTGTTCTCTTAACACTGGTTTCAGTTGGCGGGGAATAAATGCGGTAAAGTCATTTTTATTTTTCGGGGCGCGAATCAATAGTGTATCTGCGTGAAAATCAACATCAGACCATCGCAAAGCCAGTGTTTCGCCCGTTCTCAATCCGGTATGAAGTAATAAGAGTAAAAATACTTTTGTGTTTCTATGCTCGAACGCCAGGACAGCGTGATACCACTCAGCGAGCCTGTCTGCGGGAATAATCCGTTGCTTACGATTTGGTTTGCTCCAAAGCTTGATCCGCTTTAAAACATCAACAGGGCTGTCCTTAATCACTTTTGTTGCAACTGCGTACTGCATCATCAAGCGCAAAACACGAAATTTGTTATCACGCGTTGTCGTTGATGTCCCTGACAGTTTTTTGTGTCGCCTTAGAATCATTTCCTCAGTGATTGTATGAATAGGTTTGCCAAACCAGTCAGAGAATCCTTGACGTGCTTTTTTTCTGTAATCGTGTGCAGTGCCAGGCTTTAGGTCTTTTTGCCCAATATATTGCTCCAATAAATCACCAAGCTGAATACTCTGGCGGCGTAGCTCTTTTTTGGTCTCGATTGGATTGAGTCCCCGTGCCAGCATGTCCAATTGTTCAACGGTTAGCTGTTGCGCTCGTTTTACTGAAATGTCCTGACAGCTACCAAGCGTAAGGCGTTGAACTTTTCCGGAGGCATTCTTTTTGATGACGACAAAGGTTTTTAAACCACTGGGACTAACCCGACAGGTCAACTTTGGCTGTTCAATATCGTAGTAATCTACCCGCCCTTTTTCTGGAAGAGGAAGCTTTCTGATACGTTCTTGCGTGAATTTAAAGGATTTTTTCGCCATAGTCCCCGTGACACTCAAATAATTCTTGGTCAACCCATGGTCAACCTTTTGGTGCTATTTAGAGTAGTTTAGCGAAATCTGGTGAAATGTAAAGAAACAGTGAAAATATTTAACAATCAAGTATTTAATGTGTTTTTTCAGGTTTTACAATAACTTGGAATACCCCTATATCGGGAACTGAAAATCCCCGTGTCCGTGGTTCGATTCCACGCCTGGCCACCATTAATACAT
>CAYXVC010000097.1:0-8118 GCA_964468225.1 uncultured Gammaproteobacteria bacterium | reverse complement strand
CCCGTTACTAAGTCGAGTCCATGTCGCAAAAAACCAGATTTTCCCTGAATATTTCATCCGATCAATACCTCGCTTATTATCAGCGTACAGTTAATGATGTCAGCGTAGTGGCCTCTGATGGTCGACGGATTCAATTTCCAGCTAACTTATTGCAAAAGTTTGTTACTCATGAGGGTATTCAAGGAGTCTTTGAAATGGAATTTGATGATCAACATAAACTGATTGAAATGCGTAAACTCTGATTACTATGAATATAAAATCTGACAACTCTTCACCCAATCTGGAACAGCTCAAAGCTTTAGTGGTGACTGCTGCTAAACAGCACCTTCTGCCACTATTTGGTCAAACAACCCGTCACTTTAAAGGGGATGGCAGTATTGTGACTCAGGCAGATCATGCCACCCAGGGAGCTTTGATAACGGCGTTAAGTGAGCAGTGGCCAAAAATTCCTGTGCTGGGTGAGGAGATGACCGTTGAGCAGCAACAAGTATTATTGAATGGTTCCATGCACGGGTTATGGATTCTGGATCCTCTGGATGGCACCAGTAATTTTGCTGCAGGCATTCCCTGTTTTGCTGTCTCTTTAGCTCTTTTATGTGATGGGGAAATTCAATTAGGGCTTGTTTATGACCCGTTGAGAAAGGAGTGTTTCAGTGCCATTCGCGGTAAGGGCGCATGGCTGAATGGCGAGCCATTGCATCCCGTCAATACTACACTGCCTCTGGAAAAGTGTATGGCACAAATCGATTTTAAACGATTGCCCTCCTTATTGGCTGCTCGTCTGGTCACTGAAATGCCTTACAGCTCTCAGCGCAGTTTTGGCTCGGGTGTTCTGGACTGGTGCTGGTTGGCCATGGGCAGAGTGCAGCTTTACTTGCATGGCCAGCAGAAATTGTGGGATCTTGCCGCAGGTCAGCTGATCCTGACTGAAGCAGGTGGATATGCGGTCACTATGCGTGGTGATCCGGTATTTTGTTCCAGCCTTGAACCCCGCTCGGTTATCGCTGCGGCAGGGCGTGAACAATTTGATGCGTGGTGCTCAGTCGTGATGGATTCAAAAATGAAATATCCGGGTTAATACCAATCATCACTCTTTCAATTTTATTCTCAGGCGGCCATCTTCTACCTGAATGTTACTGACACCCTCGGAGAAGCTCTTCCAGAAACCTTCATTAGCACCGAATTCTTTCACCAGATCCACATTTTTTATATCGCCCAGCCAGGCATTAGGTACGGGAACCCCCATAATTGTTACACCTTTTAGAATCACGACAGGGCGTTCATCTCTGTAGGCAAATTCAGCGCCCGCTTTTAGCCGCAAAGTTTTCCCACCCAAAATCGGGAAATCCTCATCCATGGGCATTAATAACTTTATACTGACAAGGTCATCCGCCAGATCGACTGCGAGTTTACGCGCCAAATCTGTATTTTTTGCCAGCAAGGCATTGAGCTCTTTTTCGGTGAAGTCGATGTCACGTTTCGCACCTTCTTCGCTGTAAGCTTCCGGTTTGAGTGTTTCATTTTCACTGTGACTGCTTTCGGAGACCTCTTTTTTGCTGATCTCTAATACATCCAGCTTCTCAAGTTTGGCTTCAAGCGCCTGTTCTTCTTTGGCATTGAGGGTTACCGGAGTGAATTCGGGTGTAAACAGATAACTTTTCATGGCCCACACAGTAATCAAAACGGAAACAATAATAGTGAGTAGCAATAACCCTGTGATTTTTAGCCATCCCAATCGTGGTTTGGACCTGTTTTCTGTGCTGTTATTTTGAGTCATGATTTGATCGCCTTTTCTATTGTTGTTTTCCACTCTACAAGCTTTTCTTCTTTTGTGCATGCGGCCATTGCCGGGCTTGTGGAGGTGAATTTATGGTACTGGATGGTTGAATGTACGTTTTTAAGGGTAGGAATCACTCGTTTTTTATATTCCTGTTCTGCTTTTACGCCGTTAAAAAACACATATTGAATCGCCGAATGGTGATGGAAAAAATCTTCAAAATCATTGATCTCAATCGAGCTGGATTGAATTGCACTGTCCAGACTTCCAGACCGATGGCAACGTTTTAAAACATCCCACAGAGCGATACTATTAGTTTTTAACAGATTAATTTTTGCATCGTAATGAATGTTGTTATCAAAGTTTAAAGTGTGACTCATAATATACCAAAAGGCATTTCTCGGATGCGCATAATAACATTGTTGTTTGAGCGACTCTTCACCCGGCATACTGCCCAGAATTAATATTTTTGCATCGATTGTCGAAATCGCTGGGAAGCTAGATTTTATCATTAAATCGCATAAGGTTCTGGATTAACAATAGGTATATGCCCTAATGCGATATCAGCTATCAGGCGAGCAGAAGCAGGGCTCAGTACGACACCATTACGATAGTGCCCTGCATTAATATAAAGGCCTTGTGTTGTGGGATGCGGACTAATAAAAGGGATACCGTCAGGCGAGCCTGGCCTTAAACCTGCCCAGTGCATTTTTATGGGGTAGTTTGAAAGTGCCGGGATGATATTCAGTGCTGCCTGGTGTAGCTCTTCACGAGCCTGCTGCGTGGTCTCTTTTTTAAAATCAACGTGTTCAACGGTGCTGCCTACCAGTGTATGGCCATCTTGACGCGGAATCACATAATGTCCCTGGCGCATCACAATCCGCGAAATAAATTTTGGTGGGGTTTTAAATAGCAGCATTTGTCCCCGTACAGGTTTGACTTTGAGGTCGGTGCCTAGTGGTTTTAAGAGCCCTGCGCTCCATGCGCCACTGGCGATAATGACATTACCTGCATTGATCTTTTCATTTTTTGTACGTACGCCCGTTATTGAACCCTTCGTGATCAATAACTCGTTAACATCACAATGTTCTTTTAAAATGACATTGTGATGCGTCAAGTAGGCTTTCAGCGATTGCAATAATCGTGGGTTACGCACCTGAGCGACATCGGGCATCCACAAGGCATCACCACCCCGTTTGACTTGAGGTTCAAGGTTAGGGATATCAGAGGCTTCTAATTTTTCAAGATGAGCGTCATGGCGTTTGGCCCACTTTGTAGCCATCTCCTGTTCATCAGTATCAAGCATGAGCAGGCCATTTTGATTCCATTCGGGGTCAATGCCGGTTTCATCAAAAAGTATTTGGCAAAAAGAGGCATAGCGTGGCTGGCTCCAGTGAGCGAGCGCACTGACCGGTTCAGAGTAACGCCAAGGATAGAGTGGAGAGAGAATGCCTCCGCCAGCCCATGAAGATTCTGTACCGATTGAACTGCGCTCCAGAATGGTGACTTTCGCCCCTGAACGGTTCAATTCGTAAGCCGTTAACAGGCCGATGATGCCGCCGCCTATAATAATAAAGTCTGTCATTCCAAATCTATAGTTTATTTCGTGCTCGTTTCCGAGTATCAGAATTCGTTGTTGGTATGCTCAATAGAATATACTCTTGAGTATCCATTTTGATCACAAGGATCACTGCCCGATGAATTATCGTAAAATTCTACTCATTTTAACACTCGTTGTGTTGATTTTTGGGTTTTTTGCTTTTGATGTCGCTCAGTACCTGAGTTTAGACTTTGTAAAATCACAGCAAGCAGTGGTTGAAGGGTATTATCAAGCACATCCGTTGACCACTGCATTCGTGTTTTTTGGGCTGTATATTGCCGTGACTGCACTCTCTTTACCCGGCGCGGTAATTATGACGTTGGCGGGCGGCGCTATTTTTGGTTTGCTCTGGGGCTTTATTATTGTCTCATTTGCTTCGACGATTGGGGCAACGTTGGCTTTTCTTGTCTCTCGATTTTTATTGCGCGATACGGTGCAAAGTCGGTTTGGTGGCCACTTAAGTGCGATTAATAAAGGCGTAGAAAAAGAGGGCGCATTCTATCTGTTTACATTGCGATTAGTACCCCTATTTCCATTTTTTATCATCAACCTTTTGATGGGGTTAACGCCTATTCGCACATCGACTTTTTATTGGGTCAGTCAGGTCGGAATGCTGGCGGGAACGTTGGTTTTTGTTAATGCAGGAACGCAACTGGCCAAGATTGATTCTTTGCAAGGCATTCTCTCTCCGGGGCTGATTTTTTCATTTGTTTTATTAGGTTTTTTCCCCTGGATCGCTAAAAAAATTGTAGCAATAGTCAAAGGCCGAAAAGCCTTGAAAGGCTACGCCAAGCCTGAAAAGTTTGACCATAATATCGTTGTCATTGGCGGTGGCTCAGCGGGCTTGGTGACCTCTTATATTGCAGCGGCGGTTAAAGCCAAAGTTACACTGATTGAAAAGCACAAAATGGGGGGAGATTGCCTCAATACCGGGTGTGTCCCTTCCAAGGCATTGATTCGATCAGCCAAGTTTGTGGCACATCAAAAGCACGCAACGGCATTGGGTTTTAAATCAGCCCATGTCGAGTTTGAATTTGCAGATGTGATGGAGCGAGTGCAGCGTGTGATCAAACAGATTGAGCCGCACGACTCTGTTGAACGTTATCAAAGCCTTGGTGTTGATGTGATTCAGGGAGCCGCGAAAATCACTTCACCGTATACGGTCGAAGTGAATGGTCAGACATTAACGACAAAAAATATCGTGATTGCCACCGGCGCAAGACCTTTTGTACCGCCGATTCCAGGCATTGATAATGTGGATTATTTAACATCGGATACGATATGGAATCTTCGCAAACAGCCTAAGCGACTGCTTGTATTGGGTGGTGGGCCGATCGGCTGTGAATTGGCGCAGGCTTTTTCACGGCTCGGCTCATCGGTGATACAGGTGCAGCGCGGTGAGCGCATCATGGAACGTGAAGACCCTGAAATTTCAGAACGGGTGATGCAGCGTTTCATCAAGGAAGGGATGGATGTGCGTGTTAACCACTCTGCGAAAGCATTTCAGGTGGAAGGTGATCGAAAAATAGTGATTTGTGAGTACCAGGGCCAGGATGTTGAAATTGAATTTGATGAAGTATTAATCGCGCTTGGGCGGGCAGCGAATGTGACGGGTTTTGGTCTGGAAGAGTTAGGTGTGACGTTAAGTGATCGGCGTACGATTGAAGTCAATGACTTTTTGCAAACCAGCTTTCCGAATATCTACGCATGTGGTGATGTGGCGGGGCCTTATCAGTTTACACATGTTGCAGCACATCAAGCATGGTATGCCGCAGTTAATGCCCTGTTCAGTGGTTTAAAATCATTCAAAGTCGATTATTCAGTCATTCCCTGGGCGACGTTTACCGAGCCTGAAGTGGCGAGAGTCGGGCTGAACGAACTGGAGGCAAAAGAGAAGGGCATCGCCTATGAAGTGACGATTTACGATATGGAAGATCTGGATCGAGCCATTGCCGATGAAGAGGCGCATGGAGTGGTCAAAGTATTAACCGTACCGGGCAAAGACAAAATACTGGGTGTTACGATTGTCGGTGAACATGCGGGCGATCTGATTGCGGAATATGTGGCTGCGATGCGTCATGGTATTGGTCTGAATAAAATTCTGGGAACGATCCATATCTATCCAACATTGGCCGAAGCCAATAAATACGTGGCGGGAGAGTGGAAGCGTGCTCATGCACCACAGAAACTATTGCAATGGGTTCAGCGTTTTCATTCTTGGCGGTTGGGGTAATGATATTTATGGCAGTATTTCAATCGGTGTGCCTGCTTTCACTAATGTCCAGATTTCATCCATTTCAGAATTAGTCACTGCGATGCAACCATCCGTCCAATTAAACTGTTGAGTCCACCACGTCAATGATTCCATGCCATTTTTTTGGCCATGAATCATGATGAAATTGCCAGGGTCTACACCATTCGCTTTTGCTCTTTTTATATCATCTTCATTGGGGTATGAAATATGGATAGATTTATAAAATGCACTGTCTGACTTTTTGTAATCAAGAATATATTTTCCTTCAGGTGTTCGCTGATCTCCCTCTTGTTGTTTATGACCGATCGGGTTGCCACCAAAAACAACGTTGTATTCTTTCACCTGCATTTCTTCAGACAGAAGATACATTTTCTTTTCTGACTTATTGACGAGCACATAATCAATTTCACCCGTGGCCAAGCTGGCACTCGAAATGATGAAGCTTAATATTAGTATGAAATATTTGATTCGCAATATCCTATGCTCAGCAACGGCTTATAAAAAATGCGTGTAATCTAGCACTTTCTACCTTTGTAGTCACTTGAAAATCTGAATGGTTGCAGATTACTTTTTACGTTCAGGCGCTTTAAATACAGATGTTTCAGGATGGAATGCATACCAGGCAAACCAGTAGCTGGTAATGCCTGCCAGTTCGTTGTCATCCTTGTTAAAAATACGAGCACTTTGATTGATCTTGTCATAAACAACCTTGAGCATTTCACCGTTAAATGTTTCTTTCACAATGCCATGGGTCTGGCTGAGTTCTGAAAAAGGGTAGGCTTTGAATTGGCCATCGATCTCAATGCCCAGTACTCGTTCCTTAGGGTGGTATCTGGGATCACGGTGTGCAACAGGGAAGTAAATGCCATCACTATCTTCATAACCGGCATAAGGGTCACGGCTGTAATCTCGAGAGTGACCGGTCTCGGTGGAGAGCACAAGGCTATTGGGGTAGCGCTGTTTCCAGTCACCCCAAGTGGTGTGCTCCAGTGGAATCAACGTAAGCGGTGTTCCCTTCATGGCACCTGCAATCGCTTTTTTTGCAATTTGAGACCAGAGTGATTCCGTTTCACGGTCATAAAGTAATACGTCACTATTATAAAGCAGGCCTGAAACACCAAAAGTCAGCAGCTGTTGACCGGCTTTAGCTTCAAATCCAACGCCTGTGCCGCATAACGGACAGTAGGTGATGACGATTTTTTCACGCCCGATCTGGTCATTGACAATTTCATGCCAGTTCAAAATAGAGATCGGGTAGGCTTTAAACTTGCCATTGCGTTTCAGGCCTAAAATACGGTCGCTCTTTTGCAGGAAATCGACTTTATTCGCCGGGATGAATTTGGGTTGATCCAGTGCAGGAATACCATCTCGTGGAGGGCCACCTTGATAAATTTCATCGGCAGGAATCAAACTGCCGCGCACATCAAAACCGTTGTATCGTTCTGCTTGAGCGGCATTGCTTGTAAAAAGGCAGATAAGAAGCAAGCTTTTTATTATCTGTTTCATGCGCATTCTATACTTATGAACGAGCTGTTTTGTGATGTTGATGCCTGGTTCTGGAAACATCGCAATCGCTTGGGTCACCACGCAGTTTAAGCAGGCCGTGTTTGAGGGCAACCAATATGGCATCAATATTTTCCACGGCGGCTCTTTTCGATCCTGGCAGATTGATAATCAGGGTCGAACCTCGCATGCCCGATGCACAGCGTGAGAGCATGGCGTGAGGCGTTTTAGCCATGGAAGCGTAACGCATTGCTTCATCGAACCCGGGAGTCAGTCGCTCTACGACGGCGCGTGTCGCTTCAGGGGTGACATCTCTGGGGGAGAAACCGGTGCCACCGACGGTTACGATCAAATCAATCGAATGTTTATCACAATAGTGTTTGAGGCGCTCGGATATAAGCTCCTGCTCATCAGGAATGATTTCGGTGTGGCAGATTTGGGCACCGATGCCTTGTTTCAGTCGTTCACAGGTGGCTGGCCCGGCGGTATCTACGGCTTCGCCGCGTGAACAGCGGTCGCTGATAGTCAAAACAACTGCTTGAAACTGGCTTCGCGGCACTGCGTTCAATAGTTTGACACGATCGCCAATATTCACTGTACCACCATGCTCTACGCGAGCAAACAGACCCGCACGCGCCATGATGTGGTCGTCACTCATGCGGACGACATTATCGGCAGGGTGAAGCGTTTTGCCGACCTGTGAAATCAACAGGACCACCTCTTTACCTAATTGCAGGCGGCTGCCTATACCAAGGTCAACAGAGTGAATACCTTCAAGGACTATATTTTCGGAAAAAGTACCGGGTTTAAGCTCCGGTTTACCTAGCGCATGTATATCTTCTTCGGTCAGCAGGCTTACCTGCCGGTGCTGCTCTTTGGAATGCGCATCCCCCAAAATGCCTTCATTTTTTTTGAAAACAAGAGTGTTTACCGGATGCTTTATTCCACCTTTTTCAGGGTTTATGCAGAGGTGTTTGATCGTTG
>CAYXVC010000096.1:0-8188 GCA_964468225.1 uncultured Gammaproteobacteria bacterium | reverse complement strand
CGCTATTCCTTGATAATCGCCATTACAGACAATACAACCATTCTCCTCATCACGAATATATTTTGAAACATCACCAACATCTGTTGAGACAATTGGCTTTCGCATTGCCATAGCTTCCCAAACAGCAATTGGTGACGACTCAGCATGAGAACAACAAACATATGCATCAAACCGCTTCAAAAGTGGTCGAACATCTGAGCGAGAACCAACAAAATCTATGTTCTTAACCTCAAGTTCGCTGCAAAGTAAATTTAACTGCTCAAAATGTTTCTTTTGTTTCTTATATACAGAACCAATAACCACAAAAAGCACCTCAGAAACTGTCTTATTAACTATAGCCGCAGCTTGAATAAATATTTCCAACCCCTTTACCGGATTAATATTGGCAACAGTTCCAATAACAAACTTTCCAGACCATTTATCAATTAAATCTTTCTCGCCAGGATAATTCAATCCAGGGTCAAAACGTGATGTATCCACAGGTGCGGGAATTACGAATTCGGGTTTATTCCCTTTGATTAAAGGCAGATAGTAATTCTTCGAGCGCTCAGAGGCAAAAATAAAGCCGTCGGCCAAATAACTTACCCAAGAAAACATTTTCCTGATAAATCCTGGAGTAGAAGTATCATTCAAATGCCAAATAACTTTTATCCCTGCCAGCTTCCCGGCAATAACACCTTTGACCTGCCACGCTCCGCCGCTGACATGGATAAGATCGAAATTCTCTTTGCGAAAATAATGAGTAAGGCGTAGTATTTCATACAAGGAAAAAAAAAGGTAGCATAGCGCTACCCTGGCCTCTTTAGTTATTCTGCTGAGATTGAATGCTTTGTAGGGGATATCGTACGACTCAAGCTTTGCTCGAAACAGTTCTGAATTTTCAAGCGGCAAGACAACAATTGTCTCAATGCGAGATTTTAAAGCAGCCGCCACATTAGCAATACGTATCTGCGGGCCACCAAGTTTTCCTTCCTCTATGATGTTGGCAACTCTAATTTTTTTGGTACTATCATTCATGAATTCACCTAACCAGACGCCCCGGTCTATACCAAAGACAATTTCACACAATTGAGTTAATTATACTCTTTGGGAAATTAACGATTTTTTCTTACTACAGTATTTACCAGACTCCAAAACCAACAAAGCTAATAAAAACCACATCTGAGGCATAGAGATAGGATATGAACCTAAAAAAGAAAGACCGACAGTACACAAAATAAAAAACAATTTATAACGATCTGATCTGGGTAATTTGCGTGTAGTTATATTTTTTATCACTATAAAAAAAGGTAAAATTACTGCAAATAGTCCGATAATACCTAGTTCACCCCATATTCCACCAATGACAGAATACGGTTTATAATCACCCTGTATACTACGATCTAATTTCCCCTTTAACGAAGGAGTAGTATACGACAACATAGCTCCCTCTCTATCAATAAACTCACGCCACCGGTGTTGATACTGCCCAGGTCCCAAACCGAGGCCAAAAGTTTTTATTCCAGCAATAAATGTTGATTTAAGCAACAAGTATCTCTGTGTTGCAGAGGGGTCTTTGGCAATGTTTTCTATGCGCCTGATGGGAACGATATGGGGCAATAAATGAAAAGAAAATGACATACCAACCAGTAACATTACAGTTGCAAATATAACAATTAATTTGCCGTGAATAGTACGAGTAAAAGCAAGCAGGCCCAATATAATTAAAGGGACGAGTAAAATTAATCCATAAACACTTTTAGTGAACAAAAGAGACAATATCAATATCGAAATATATATTTTATGCCACAATTGTTGTTTATCAAATAACAACAATGTTCCGATGACTGAAACAATTTGAAAAGCGGCAAAGGAAGGTTCACTCGCAAACCAAGACAGTCTACCGATATCGATAGAAAAATAGGTTAGCACAGAACGTACTTTTTCATTTACAGATATACACCATACCACTCCCAAAACAGCTGGTATCTGCACTAACAAGCCATAAACTGTTACTGGAAGGAAAATCATAATATATGATCGTTTCATTCTTTCAAGTGAAATCACACCATTGAATAAAGTAACGACTAACAAATAAACGCCAAACCCAGCAGTAAGAGCAACAACACGATATACATAAAATTTAACAAAATCGTCATACCAATCTGTTAGCAACAAAGTGAGAGGTACATACAATAAAGAAAAAAATAATACAATAAAGAAAGGCAATTCTATCCATTTGAGCTTACCAGTACTACACCTTGTTAAAAATATAAGGAGTAAAAAAAAAAGCCAAAATATCCATACAACAGGGCGCGTCCCGTTCGCAATAGGTAATTGCGCTAAGGGCAGTAATAGTATCCCACCATAATATAACAACAACAAAAGGGGCACACTCTTGTCCAACTTATAACAAGCTAAATACTTCAAAGAAAATCACCCGGGATAACATTCAGTATCAGCATGAAGATATGCCACGACCATCATGGTGTTATGTTTTAATCTTTCAGGCAATGGCATTATACAATTAATCAATTTTGTTAAACGATGAAATATACTCGTAAGGTCATAAATACTGCGATACTTAATCTGCTGAACAGCAAACCCTTCCCGCAATAATAACTGCGCCAAAGTCCGTTCGCAAAACCAGCACGTGTGTTGCTCATGTGCCATCGAACTACCCTTAATTAAAACCATGAGCCAAGTCTTCCACCAAAAAGGGTTAGGCGTAGATATGACAAAAACACCCTGTCGTTTCAGATGCCTTTTCACAGAACACAAAAGGCCTTGGAGGTTATCTAAATGTTCAACAATATCACCGGCAACAACAACATCATACTGGTCATCAAGAACAAGGTTTTGTGCGTCCATTTCAATCACGTTAAACCCTTGCCGCCGCAAAAATCTCACCCCTTCAGAATCTATATCAACACCAAGACATTTGGCGCTATGTTTCTGGATAGCACGATGTAACCAACTTCCCTTATGATAACGACCAGCTTGGTGCTGAACAACACCAAGATCTAAGACTGACTTACCTTCGACAAGTGGTACAAAAAATCTAATTTTTTCATCATTATAATCTATTGACGAATCACTCATTTTTCACCTCAAACAGCCAAATTGAACTACTTTTTATCCATACACTAGATAGTATTACAGCAATAACAATGCCACACACAGAATAAACCAAAGAGCCACCAGCCTTAGCTCGCATAAAAAGCCAACCAATAAATATGAATGCCATTATAGAAAAACAAACAGGGGCATATAACTTTTGCAAAACTCGAGAATAAGCCCCCCTAATAAGAAATAAACAAACTATAGTCACAACTGTAATTTCAGCAGCAGCCAATGCCCAAAAAGCACACATTACCCTCACACCGGGAGAAACATTAGGCAAAACAATATAGCTAATGATTGCTGAAACAACTAAGGATAAAGCAGATATATACAAGACAATTCTACCATCTCCAGATGCGATCATTGTGTCTGTTAAGGCCATTCTGAAAAAATACACCGGTAGTAAAAACAACATCAGTTCCAGTAACCAGCTATCACTAACATAGTTGGCTCCCAATATGGCCCTGATCACAACGTTTGAAAATAAAAAAAATCCGACAAACAACCATATCGAGGCAATGATCAGGTCTGATAGATATTGGTGAAACACTTTTGCCATCGAAGCAGATTTGTTTTTCATTGCCAATTGCGGAAAATGAGCCACACTTAAAATATAGAGAATCCCAAGGCCTAATTGCAAAATTCTTTGTATCCCCCCGAATGCCGCTACTTGGCTAGCACCAGCATAAACATTCAAAGCTAACAGGGGCAAAGCTTGGCTTCCAACAAGTGCAATCCCTGCAAGACCTATAACCGAACTTCCTCGAAACATACTTATAAATTCTGTTCGGTGAAGATTAGAAAATGAGGGGAAAACATTATTATTATTTTTGAGAAGTATCCAAGTACCAGATGACAAGACTATCGCTGCTAACACATGAGCAAAAAACAGATATTTTGCAGAAGGGTTTAATTTGATACATCCATATGAAAAAACTAACAAAAATATTGTTGAGGTAATAGTCAGTATTGCTAACCCCTTATATAAATTATAAGCCCTAACGGCCCAATCCATTGTGGATGCTCTTAAAAAAATTAAAGATAAAGCGAGAAGCAAAACACTTACGGAAACATCATGTGCAATGAAATTCCTAAACAAAAAAACAAATCCTACCCAAAAACACGCCAACCCCAGCCGCAATATAAGCATATTCCCCAAAATGCTTTTCTTTTCCGCTATGCTTTTTTCTTCCACACTCAAAACTCGAATTCCAAATAAACCTGTACCAAGTTGCGCCAAGGACCAAACAAACCCAACAAGAGTCCATAAAACAACATACCTAGCAAATTCCACCTCGCTGAGTAAATGAGCAGCGATGGCAGTTAAAGAAAACACACCCAAACGCCCAATTCCTTCCCCGCCAGCCAACCAAATTATTCCTTTTTTAGAATCTATACTCATTTTTCTCTCAAATAGAATAATTGACAAATGGCAGTCAAGGGGGAGACAATTACAAAATATTTAAAGCACATTATTAGCCGCATCTATTGAGAATCTGTAAAGTGGCAACATGATTCTCTTGTTTTTTTGATGATAGAAACAAAGAAGATGGTCTCATAAAAAGTCAAAATCAGTAAATTCAGCCCTAATGATTTCAACAGGTTACATAGGACAAAATTGCTAAAATCGGACTTTTCACGAGGCCATCAAAGAAGTAAAGCACTAATCATCCTAAAGTACCCATTGTTCTTTTCTTTCATCGCCAATACTCAAACATATTTATCACTGCCCATATTCCCCAAAAACCACTCAAGAGTCTTGCCAACCCCCCTGCGCAACTCCATATCAGACTGCCACCCCAGGATATTTTCCGCTTTTGTTGTATCAGAAAAATTTCTTGACACATCGCCAACCTGTGGGTCGGCGTAATGTACTTCGATCTTTTTATCTGGCATGATTTCTTTAAAAACATCGATAAGAATATCTGTCATCTCACCCACGGTGGTTTCCCGGGCCGTGGCAATCTGGAAAGTTTCACCGCCTATCTTTTCCCCGGCAGCAGCTTTCCGAATGGCCAAAATCAAGTCATCAATATAGATAAAATCTCTTGTCTGACTGCCATCCCCGTTAATCACCAAGGGCTTATTATCCAGTGCTCGCTTGATGAACTTAGCAACCACACTATTTTTCCTGGTTGATAATGGGCCATAGACATTACTGAAACGCAGACAAACAGTGTTAATGCCAAAAGTGCGAAAATAGGCCGAGCAATATCCCTCGCCGGCAAGTTTACTAGCACCATACGGTGAAACAGGATGGGGCGGCAACTCTTCATGGATGGGCGGTTCACACTCCCCAGCAGGAGCACCGCTTGAGGCAAAGATAAAACGATCTATTTTATTGTGGCGTGCGGCTTCAAGATAATTCAAGGTACCGATAACATTTGTTACACAGTCAAGACGCGGGTTCTCCACAGAAGGTAGAACTCCTGTATTAGCCGCTAAATGAACAATTACATCCATGCCCTTCGCTACCTGTTGTGCTAGCTGCTCATCAAGAATATCACCGACAACAAGCTCCACCGATGTTGCTTGAATAGTCATTGCCGAAGTCGTAGATTCAACAAATTCACACACTTTAGACAGATCATCACGATTACCCACTGAAAGGTTATCAACCACCCTGATAAAGTGACCACCTTCATCCTGCAGATTTTTAATCAGATTTCGCCCTATAAAACCGCAACCACCAGTGATCAACCAATTCATTACCATTTCACTCCTCGGAAAATAACATCTGTCCTTATGTTTTCCTTATAACTTTCAACAACCCTGAACATCTTCCTCATAAAATCATCAGTTAGATAATGTGGTTTTACACCAAGGTCAATTAACCCCTGATACATTGGGTTGTAATAATGTTCCTCCGCCTCACGACGGGGATTTTCAACATTCTTGATCTGCACATCATAGCCTAACTGTTTTCCGATCCGCTGGGTTATTTCAGCAAGATCATTGACACTGAATGTTTCCATAATCTGATTGTAGATACGCAACTCCCCGGCGGCGGCTGGTTTCTGCTCTGAAAGATGGACACATTGCAATGTGTCGTTAATATTTAAATATCCTCGTGTCTGCCCGCCTTTGCCGTACACAGTTAAAGGAAAATCCGCAATGGCCTGGACAATAAACCGATTGACAATCGTGCCGAAAATTTCATCATAATTAAAAATTGTCTTTAAGCGGTCGTCAATTTCAGACTCTTCTGTCACCATGCCATACACAGGGCCCTGTAACAGATCGGTAACCCGCAGATTCCACATCCTGACTCCAAACCACATAAGGTCAGTATCCATTATTTTTGTTGTATGATAAAGAGAGCTGGCCTGCCGTGGATACAGGAATGTATCCTTTCTACCCTTATGTTCAATCTCCAGCCATCCCTCTTCAATATCAATATTAGGAGTACCATACTCGCCCATGGTACCAAGTTTGACAATATGGCAATCCCGAGCATAATCCCGCACAGCGAACATGAGATTGTTTGTAACAAGCAGATTGTTAGTTAAAGTGATATTGGCATACTTGTAATTGATAAGAGAATAGGGTGCCGAAGGCTGCTCAGCATAATGAACTACAGTCTCAGGAATACCAGAGAAATTATTTTTAATTGCCCAAGAATACTCAACCGTCCCGTTAAAAAGGGATCGCATGACCTCGGCATCCTTTAGATCACCAATAACGACCTTTATCTCTTTACCGGTAAGTTCGTGCCATATCCTAGCGCGCTCTGCCAAAGTTGGGATAGGATAAAGCATACCCACATCCAACTCCGCACAACTGTTGCGCCGGAAATAATTATCAACGACTGTTACCTCATAACCACGCTCTGAAAAATACATGGCCGTCGGCCAACCAAGATAACCATCTCCACCAAGAATCAGAACATGCATAATTTAATTCTCCTCACCTGGCCAATAACGCTTGGCGGGCTGACTATCTGTCACATCCACAGAAGCAAGAATATTATTCTCATTCAAAAATGTGAGCAATTCCCCCTGTTCCAATGGAGACTCATGAGAAGAGTTATACGGATTAGACAGCTGATTATTGATTATTTCCGGATAATTATATTCTATATCACGGTAAATCCCTCTGAACGCTGGCAAAACTGAAAAATAGCAAGGTAGTTCAACGGCTCGACGCATTTCTTCATGACTCATAAGCTCCTCGTAGAGCTTCTCGCCAGGTTTAGTACCAATTTCTATTATTTCTATATCTTCAGGCTGATATCCATACATAGGGGCAAGCTCTCTGATCATTACTTCCGCAAGGTCTTTAATGCGAACCACTGGCATCTTGGTGATAAACACATCGCCACCTTGTGCCAATGCACCGGAATCAATAACGAGTTTAACCGCCTGATCAATACTCATGACAAAACGAGTCATTTCCCTGTGGGTTAGGGTAAGCGGGCCACCTTTGGCTATTTGCTTTTGAAAGATTGGAACCACCGAACCATTTGAGCCCAAAACATTGCCAAAACGAGTTGAAGCAAAAACAGTGCCCTTGCCACGAAAATTACTATTAGCTGCTGTCATCAACCTCTCCCCCATCAACTTTGTGGTCCCCATTACATTGGTCGGATTTACAGCTTTATCAGAACTTGTGAAAACAACTCGTTCCACCTCATTTTCACAAGCCGCATAGATAATATTTTGCACGCCATTGATATTGGTCTGTACCGCCTCAAACGGAGAACGTTCACAGAGGATAACATGCTTCAAGGCCGCAGCATGAAAGACCACATCAATGCCCTTCATCTTGCGGCATAGCTTATCCCTATCCCTGATATCAGCCAGGAAAAACCCGGCCCGTGGATCAGCAAGAAACTGTTGTTCCAAAAAGAACAAACCACTTTCATTATTATCAATACCGATAACTTCAGCGGGTTCATAACTATTTTCAAGTAGAAGGCTGATTAATTTTGAACCTATTGTCCCGCAAGCGCCGGTTACAAGTATTCGTTTGTTTGTTAAAAAATTATTGTTTTGCAAAGACCTTTACTCCTTAAGTAGTAAGAATTAGGGAACCCCGTTTTCCCTGCCGCTATTTCCAGCGCCGCAGTTCCATTGGTAACTGCGGC
>CAYXVC010000095.1:0-8232 GCA_964468225.1 uncultured Gammaproteobacteria bacterium | reverse complement strand
CGAATATACTGTTCAACTGACATTTTCTACACGAAACGGAGGTAGTTGTGGATAAAAATATGAAAATTTTAATTGTGGATGATTTTTCAACGATGCGCCGCATTATTAAAAATCTGTTACGCGATTTAGGGTTTAACAACACATCTGAGGCTGACGATGGTAATACGGGGCTGCCGATGTTGCAGTCCGGTGATTTTGATTTTCTCGTGACGGACTGGAATATGCCCGGAATGCCCGGCATAGATCTGCTCAAAGCTGTCAGAGCAGATGAAAAGCTGGCTTCTTTGCCCGTATTGATGGTGACCGCAGAATCCAAGCGGGAACAGATTGTAGCAGCGGCGGAAGCGGGTGTGAATGGTTACGTCGTAAAACCGTTTACAGCGGCTACATTGAAAGAAAAAATTGATAAAATTTTTGAACGCATTGAAGCCAGTGCGTAATTTCAATGGTAATCAAAGCCAATAGGCAATACATCAACGGTAAGGGATTTACTCATGATAGAAACGGCCGAAGCGCCAAGCCAGGAGCTTGATTTAGCCCTGCAACTCGTTGAGCACATAAAAGCAGGCGATAATGAGGAAGTGACGCAAGTATTTGAAGCACTTGCAACCATGCGTGAAACCAGCCTGTTTCAAGAGCTGGGTAAGCTTACGAGAGAGTTTCATGAAACGCTGAACAGTTTTCGGCAAGATGTTGATCTGGCCAATATGGCAGAACAAGAGTTTCCTGATGCCAAAGAGCGGCTGAATTATGTCATCACCATGACCCAGCAAGCAGCAGATCGTACTTTAAATTCAGTAGAAAGTGCGCTTCCTCTGTGTGACAGCCTAACCCAAAATACCGAACAACTTAAATTACGCTGGAAACGCTTTCAATCCAGAGAGTTGTCCGCCAATGAATTTAGAGCATTGGTGCATGATATTGATGGTTTTCTTGATGCCTCCCACGAAGATTCAGGAAAACTTAAAGAGCAGCTGAATGATATTTTAATGGCGCAGGATTATCAGGACCTGACCGGTCAAATTATCCGTAAAGTGATTGGGTTGGTCGATAATGTAGAAAAAGGCCTCGTCAATCTTGTTAAAATTTCAGGGGCAAGAATTGCTCCCGTTGAAAATAAGAAAGAGGATGCGGACGTACTGGAAGGCCCTCAAATACCCGGAATGAAATCAAACAGTGCAGTCAATGGGCAAGATGAAGTGGATGATTTATTGTCGAGCCTCGGCTTCTAAAGGAATGAGATATGGCGATTGATATGGATGATGAAATACTCCAGGACTTTCTTGTCGAAGCACAAGAAATACTGGAGAGTTTGGGTGAGCAGCTTGTCGAGCTGGAGCAGACACCTGATGACAATGAATTACTCAATGCAGTTTTTCGTGGGTTTCATACGATCAAGGGCGGCGCGGGCTTTCTTGAGCTCACATCCATGGTTAGGATTTGCCATTGTGCTGAAGATATTTTTAATTTGTTGCGGCAAGGTGAGCGGAAAGTCGATGCTTTATTGATGGATGTGATTTTAAAATCACTGGATACTGTCAACGGCATGTTTGAGCAGCTAACTTCGGGCAATGAGCCTTCTGACGCTTCTCCCGCTTTATTAGCTCAGCTTGAAGCTCTGATGGCAGGTGAGACTCCGGAAGCACCAGAAGCTGTTGTTGATGAGCCGGTGGCAGATGCGGCCGACGTTGAATTTGATGCAATGCTGGATGATGCTGAAAGTGATGGTGGCGCGGCATCCGATGAAATTACCGATGATGAATTTGATGCGCTTCTGGATGATCTTCAAGGCAAGAAAGCACAAGATAGCTCCGCAAAGCCTACAGCCCCTGATGAAATTAATGACGAAGAGTTTGATAATTTACTGGATGAAATTCATGGTAAAGGGAAACATACCACCAGCGCAGGAAAATTACCTTCAGATGATATAAATGAAGCAGATTTTGATCGGCTGCTTGATGGTATTCACGGTAAGGGTCAACATGGTTCGGTGACCAAAGAAACGGCACCAAAACCTTCTACTGAAAAGGCTAAGGACGAATCTGTGCCCGCTCCGGCTCCCACACCTGCGCCTGTTAAAGCGGAGGCTGCTCCAAAAGAAAAGCCAAAACCTGCGAAGAAAGAGGATGGAAATAAGGCGGCTTCACAACAGGAAACGACGGTTCGCGTTGCAACCAAACGCCTTGACGAAATCATGAACATGGTTGGTGAACTGGTTTTGGTACGCAATCGCCTTAAAACTCTGGAGAGCACACGTAATGACGAAGAGCTCTCCAAAGTGATCAGCAGTCTGGATGTTGTGACCGGTGATTTGCAAATGTCCGCTATGCGGACTCGTATGCAGCCCATCAAAAAAGTATTTGGTCGCTTTCCGCGTGTTGTACGTGATTTGGCTCGCAGTCTGAATAAAGATATCAAGCTGGAAATGGAAGGTGAAGAGACCGATCTGGATAAAAATCTGGTCGAAGCACTGGCCGATCCATTGGTGCATTTAGTTAGAAACTCAGTGGATCATGGCATTGAAATACCGGAGATACGTAAAGCAGCAGGAAAGCCCACCACCGGAATTATTGGCTTGTCAGCCGTGCAGGAAGGGGATCATATATTACTTTCAATCACCGATGACGGTGCCGGTATGGATGCGGATGTATTGCGCCAAAAAGCCGTTGAAAAAGGACTCATGGACGAAGATGCTGCCGCCCGTCTGGATGATTCTGACTGTTACAACCTGATTTTTTCCCCCGGTTTTTCGACGAAAGCTGAAATTTCGGATATTTCAGGTCGCGGAGTCGGGATGGATGTTGTAAAAACCCGTATTTCTCAGCTGAATGGTTCGATTATTGTTGATTCTGAAAAAGGCAAAGGCAGCACCATCAATATCAAGGTGCCGCTTACTCTCGCCATCATGCCAACGCTGATGGTGAAGTTGTCTGATCATATTTTTGCACTGCCTTTGGTGAATGTGAGTGAGATTTTTAATCTTGATCTTTCCAGAACCAATGTTGTGGATGGTAAATTGGTGGTGCAGGTGCGAGGAAAGTCGATACCACTTTTTTACCTAAGAGAGTGGCTCATACCTTATGATGATTCTCCAATAGACAAAAGTGCAGGGTTTGTTGTGATCGTTAATATCGGAACGCGTCACATGGGGTTTGTGGTCGATCAACTCATTGGACAGGAAGAGGTTGTTATCAAGCCTTTAGGCGCTTTGCTTCAAGGTGTTTCCGGGTTGGCAGGTGCGACGATTACAGGTGATGGACGAATTTCACTCATACTGGATATTCAGGGTCTGACCTCTTCTTATGCGCAATCAATGTAGGGAGAGACCTCATGGTTCGCGTATTAGTCGTCGATGATTCCGGTTTTTTTCGCCGCAGAATCAGCGAAATTCTGAATGCAGACAGGCACATTGAAGTGGTCGGTCAAGCCTCTAACGGGGAGGAAGCCGTTCAGCAGGTCGCATTGTTAAAACCTGATCTGGTCACAATGGACGTTGAGATGCCTGTCATGGACGGGATTGAAGCGGTTCGTCGCATTATGAAATTCGATTCTGTGCCTGTTTTAATGCTTTCAACGCATACGACGACAGGCGCTAAATCCACTCTGGATGCTCTGGAAGCTGGTGCGGTTGACTTTGTATCCAAAAACTTTGAAAAAGAAAACTCATCGGCCGAAGTGTCATACCGAATGCTCTGCGCTCGAGTGCGTACGCTGGGGCGAAAGGCAAAAAATAGGTCGCCTCATAAAGTTGCCTCTTCGTTGCCTCGGGAAGTGACCGCAAAGAAAAATGGTCGCCCCCAAATTGTTGCTATTGGCAGTTCAACAGGTGGGCCAGCAGCACTGCCCAAAGTACTTTCGGCACTTCCTGCGAATTTTTCAGCGCCTATTTTACTTATGCAACATATGCCCTCTACGTTTACCCCGGCTTTTGCACAGCGTTTAAATCAGCTTTGCGCCATTGAGGTCAAAGAAGCAGAGGATGGTGATATTCTAAAGCCCGGCTTGGCGTTATTGGCACCGGGTGGCAAACAGATGACCGTTGAAAGTGGCGGTGTTAATGGCATCGTGCGCATCATGGAGAGTACGCCCACGATGCAGTACAGCCCCTGTATTGATTTTACATTGACGGCATTGGCGCAACTTTTTCCTAAAAAAGTTCTGGCCATAATTTTAACCGGCATGGGATCTGATGGTTGTGAAGGTGCCCGTAAATTAAAAGCCACAGCATCCACAGTTTGGGCTCAAGACGAATCCAGTTGCGTTGTTTATGGTATGCCAATGGCTGTCGCCAAGGCGGGACTGGTTGATCAGGTGATACCACTCCCGGATATTGGAGTGTGTCTGGCCAAGGCAGTTTAATCCTTGGATATTCTTAGCATTGCAGGGTTAATTATCGGCATAGGAGCCATTGTTGGCGGTAATATTATGGAAGGGGGGCACACCAGCTCTCTGATGCAGTTTACCGCCTTTGTGATTGTAACAGGCGGTACGATTGGAGCCGTGATGCTCCAATCGCCCACCCCCGTTTTTATGCGCTCATTACAAATTGCACGGTGGGTTTTTTTTCCGCCACAATTTAATCACCTTCAAGCGATCGAACAAATGACGGAATGGAGCACTATTGCCCGAAAGGAAGGGCTTTTAGGGCTTGAGCCTTTAGCTGAAGAAGAGCCGGATCTGTTTGCACGTAAAGGTCTGCAACTACTTGTAGATGGCAGTGAACCTGAAATGATACGCAATATTCTGGAAGTCGAATTGACGGCTAAAGAAGACAGAGATATTGAGGCCGCTAAAGTATTTGATGGCTGCGGGGGATATGCCCCTACGATTGGTATTATCGGGGCGGTGATGGGATTGATTCATGTAATGAATAATCTGGCAGATCCCACCAAACTCGGGCCGGGAATTGCCGTTGCATTTGTCGCAACAATTTATGGGATAGGATTGGCAAACCTTGTATTCCTGCCAATGGCTAGTAAGTTGAAAAGTCTGATTCGTCAGCGCTCTCAATTTCAGGAGATGCTTATTGATGGCATTGTGGCGATTTCTGAAGGGGAAAATCCAAGAAATATTGAAACCAAATTAAAAGGTTATGTTGTATAACAGTTAAACAGGGATGTCATGGCACGTAAAAAAAGAGAGGAAGAGCACGTCAATCATGAACGCTGGTTGATATCGTATGCGGATTTTATAACACTACTTTTTGCTTTTTTTGTAGTGATGTATGCGGTCTCTTCAGTGAATGAGGGTAAATACCGTGTACTGTCTGATTCATTATCGGCTGCTTTCAATGAACCCAAACGCTCTATGGAACCGATTCAGGTGGGACAACTGTTAAGAACAGAGCAGAGCAGTAGTTCCGCAATAGGTGAAGGCCAAGGCAGCGGCCTGTTATCATTGCCTCAAATTCCAAATCTTGAACAAAGCCAGACAGAAGCAGACCATCAAAAAGGAATCGAAGCACTCAATGATATCTCCAGCATGATTGCCGGAACATTAAGTGATTTTATTGATCGTGGTGATATTGAGATTACCCGTAATGACCTGTGGATTGAAATTGATATAAAAAGCAGTTTGCTTTTCCCCAGCGCTATGGCAACACTCCAGCCCGGTGCAGTCAAAATTCTCAAGTCGCTCTCTTCTATATTGAAAAGCTACCAAAACCCGATTCATGTGGAAGGCTTTACTGACTCCATTCCAATTAAAACCACTGTTTTTCCATCAAACTGGGAGCTCTCTGCTTCACGCGCCGCCAGTGTGGTTCAGTTATTAACGCAGACGGGGATGAACCCCTCAAGAATGGCAGCTATTGGTTATGGGCCGTATCGCCCTATTGCTTCCAATGATACCGCCGAGGGGCGCAGTAAAAATCGCCGGATTGTCTTGGTTGTATTGGCGGATGAACGTGTTCAACGTATTTTAACGGAACAACTAAGGAATAAATTGTGATCGTCTGGGCCATCGCCAATCAAAAAGGAGGTGTGGGGAAAACCACGACGACGATCTCATTGGCGGGTCTTTTGGCGCAACAGGGAAAGCGAGTTTTATTGGTCGATCTGGATCCCCATGCTTCATTAACCGCCTATCTG
This sequence comes from uncultured Gammaproteobacteria bacterium, assembly GCA_964468225.1. Taxonomy (GTDB): domain Bacteria; phylum Pseudomonadota; class Gammaproteobacteria; order JAADGQ01; family JAADGQ01; genus S141-38. The sequence continues at coordinate 2,143 of CAYXVC010000095.1, read as the reverse complement.
GGTTATCAACCAGATGAAATAGAGGTGGGATGTTATTCACTGTTTATTGATGAAAAAGCGCAGATCATGCCATTAATCAATAAAACAGAGTTCGATCACATTGACATTCTGTGTGGTTCACCGGCACTGGCAACCTTAGAAAGGCAGATGGGCACTCGGCCCGGAAAAGGGTTGATTTTACAGCAGGCGATCAAAGCGGTTGAATCACACTACGATTACGTGTTGATTGATTGTCCGCCCATTTTAGGACTGTTGATGGTGAATGCATTGGCCGCATGTCGTCTACTATTAATTCCGGTACAGACAGAGTTTCTGGCAGTCAAAGGTCTTGAACGCATGGAGCGCACACTGGCCATGATTAATCAGTCAAGAAAAAAGTCTTTGCCTTATATTATTGTGCCGACAATGTTTGATCGCCGTACACGAGCGTCTGTAAAAACACTAAGAGTGTTGCGTGATAACTTTAATAAACACCTTTGGAGCAAAGTGATTCCCATAGATACTCTGTTTCGTGAAGCCAGTCAGGCGGGGCAGCCACTTTCATTTATGGCACCAAAGGCAAAAGGGGTGATTGCATTTCGTGCTTTATTAAAATCAATTAACACCACCCAAAAAGAGCAAAGTCAGGTGGTATAAGTGGAGCAGAAGATACAAGTTGCTCAAAAAGATGTACTCAAAGCCTACCTTGATAGTTTGTTGCAAGAAATTTTACCTGAAACAAAGAGCGCAGCATCAGAAACGATTTACGTTAAACCGGATCAGGTCAAACCTGAAAAAAAAGAGCAGATTGATTCTGATCAATCCAGCATAAAAAAAACAGTGATTCCTGCGTGGGCTACAGCACAGTTTGAAAGTTTACTATTTACCGCCGGAGGGCTAAAGCTGGCGATTCCATTGGTTAAGTCTAATGGGGTGCTGGCGTGGAACTCGGTGAGCCTGACACCGATGCCGGGCCATAAACTTTGGTACTTGGGCATCATTTCGCATCAAGGGAAACATGTAAAGATTATAGACGTACTTAATTTTGTGACACCAGCGCACTATAAAGTAAAACCCGTTAAAGACCGATTACAGAATATTGTACTCATTGACGATGCTAATTGGGGGCTTGCTTGTGATTCTATTACAGGCACATTGACATTGCAGCCAGACGAGGTGCGATGGCGTAGCACTCAAAGTCAACGCCCATGGCTCAGTGGCACAGCCATTGAACAGATGTGTGCGTTACTGGATACCGATGAATTCGTGCGTTTGTTATCAGGAAGCAAACGTGAAAAAGCATAACTTGTACCGTTTATTGACGTAATATCAGGAGCAAAAAATGAATCAGGCAGCAACTACAGTAAGTAACACACAAGATGCATCCGATGATCTTGTTTCCCAATGGGTGACTTTCTGTATGGATGGAGAAACCTACGGTATTAATGTCATGCAAGTGCAAGAGGTTCTGCGTGTGCCAGACATTGCCCCGGTGCCGGGTGCTCCAGCCTATGTGTTGGGAATCGTTAATTTACGCGGTAACGTTGTTACAGTGCTTGATACGCGCCAGCGCTTTGGTTTGGCACAAAAAGAGAATGATGACTCAACACGAATCGTTATTGTAGAAGCCGGAAAACAGGTGGTGGGTATTTTGGTAGATAGTGTCGCAGAGGTGGTTTATCTGCATGCCTCAGATATAGAGAGTACGCCTTCTGTCAGTAATGATGATAGTGCAAAATATATTCAGGGTGTCTGTAATCATGAAAAGAAATTACTGATTCTGGTGGATCTTGGTAAATTACTGACCACAGAAGAGTGGAGTGACATGACGGATTTATAATGGCCACTTGCTTGATTCATAAATTATGAACACTCTCACTTATATTTTATTAGGTGTATCACAAGTTATAGTTTTGGCTTGTTTGGGAGTGCTTTATCTTCAATGGGAAAAAGGAAAGCGTCTGGAAGACCGTATAAAACACTTGAAAAGTGACGTTGCCGCTTTGAGTCTCGGCGCACTCGGAATCAGCAAAAAACTGGATTCCATGACTCAAAAACAGCAAAGTATTGTTGAAAAACAAGCAAGACAAATTGCTCCAGTCCCTCACTTTGTGAACGACACAGAAAAGCTTTATCAATCAGCCATCGGCCTTGTAAAAGAAGG
>CAYXVC010000094.1:1157-8276 GCA_964468225.1 uncultured Gammaproteobacteria bacterium | reverse complement strand
GGGATGGTTGCGGATTCATTGCCGGATGATTTTGGTCATGCCGTGCTCAATGCATGGGTTGCGAGCCAAGGAAAATCACCTGATGCTATTACACCATTGCAGCGCCTTCAATATATCGGCTTGCGTGGCATGGGAGCGCTTGCGTATTCACCCGCCACTCAAGTGAAAAGCCTGAATGCTTCGCAACAAATAGAGATACAATCGCTTGTCGCTGTAGCTCAAGAGATACTCAGTAACAGAGAGCAATTTAATATTTCTTTATCATCAAAAGGTCAGGAAGATAAAGAAGCGATGCTGTCACTGCTTTCTGTAGGAATGAGTGCTGGCGGGGCAAGATCCAAAGCAGTGCTCGCTTTCAATAATGACTTTACTCAAGTTCGTTCAGGTCAGACTTCTGCTCCAGAAGGGTTTACTCATTATCTGTTGAAATTTGATGGTGTCAGTGAGCATCGGGAGAATAAAGAAACCTTTGGTGATCCACTCGGTTATGGTGCTATGGAGTATGTTTATTATCTCATGGCGAAATCCTGTGGTATTCATATGATGCCTTGCCGTTTGCTTAATGAAGGGAATCGTCGGCATTTCATTACACAACGATTTGATCGAAAAGGGAATGAAAAAAAGCATGTGCAAACATTAAATGGAATTGCGCATGTGAGCTATAAACAAGTGGGTTCCTATTCGTATGCAGAGTTGATAGCCACATCAAGGCAGCTTGGATTAAGTGCTGAAGATGCCAGGCAGATATTTAAGCGGATGGTATTTAATGTCATCATGAGAAATCATGATGATCACTCTAAAAACGTTGCTTTCATGTTGAGTAGTGAGGGGCGGTGGCAACTCGCTCCAGCCTATGATTTGGTTTATAGCTACAAGCCTGGAAGCAAATGGGTGAACAGCCATTGGATGTCGATAAATGGTAAGCGTGATAATTTTACCCGGGAAGATTTTTATTCCTTTGAAAAGCTCAGTCCACTTTTCACTAAAAAAATGATCGATACCACTCTCGATAAAACTATTGAGCGTGCATCACAGTGGGCGATACTTGCAGCCGAAAACCGTGTCCCCAAGGCTTTGATCAAAACGGTGAGTGATAACTTGCGGTTGTCAATATAGAAAATAAAGGGGGCGCCCGGCACAGGTGGGGACATTTGGGGGGTATTTGTATGATTTAAAAAACCGCATTTATATGCGGTTTTTTTATGGGCTATATTTTTGTTGTTAATAAACAATGGATTGTATATTTTATATGTTTTTTAAATTTGAAATATATTTTAACTATTTAATTTTTATATTAAATAGTTTTTTTATTTACTATTTTATTGTTGTTATTCAGTATTTGTATGCAAATCAATAGTTTTTCTTGTGAAGTATTTCATTGGGGTATATAGTGTCAACTTGTGGGGATGAGTGGGTAATAGTGGATAATTATGGGGTGATTTGAATTGTTTAGGGGTGTTTCAACGTTGAATCTTGATGGTAAGGGCCGCATGGCGATCCCTGCTAAACATCGTGGCCGCTTGGCGGACTGTGATGAAGGTCAGTTGATACTCACTGTGGACAGTAACTCCTCTTGTCTATTGCTTTACCCTTTGGCGGAGTGGGAAGAAATTGAAAGGAAACTTATAAAACTTCCCAGTCTGAATAAACAAGCACGTCGTTTGCAGCGCCTTTTGATAGGTCATGCAACCGAGTGTGATATGGACGGTGCAGGTCGAATTTTAGTGCCATCACCTCTGCGCAGTTTTGCTCACCTTGATAAACGTGTCGTGATGATTGGTCAGGGCAATAAGTTTGAAATATGGGATGAGCAATCCTGGCAAATGAGTTGTGATGAATGGATGTCTGAAAATGATGTCGACGAACCGCTTTCGAGTGATTTGGAATCGTTATCTTTATAGCCAATGATAAAAGAATTTTTTCACCAAGCCGTATTGTTGAATGCTGCGGTGGACGGACTGGCTGTTGGGCATGAAGGGATTTATGTCGATGGCACATTTGGGCGGGGCGGACATGCGTCGCTGATCTTGTCTCGCCTGAATGATTGTGGTCGTCTCTATGCGATTGATAAAGACCCCGATGCCGTTGGGGCCGCTCAGGAATTGTTGGGCGCTGATTCCCGCTTTGCTATTACTCAGGGCTCTTTTTCCATGTTGGCACAGCATGCTCAAAAGTGGGACGTTGCTGGAAAAATCAATGGGGTTTTACTGGATCTAGGTGTTTCATCGCCTCAACTGGACGATGCTGAACGTGGTTTCAGCTTTAGCTCGGATGGGCCATTGGATATGCGCATGGATCCTGATGCTGGTATCAGTGCTGCTGAATGGCTGACGACGGCAAAAGTGAGCGACATTACTCAGGTGCTGCGCAAATATGGCGATGAACGTTTTGCTAAACGCATTGCTACGGCGATTGTTGCTGCCAGAGAAATTCAGCCGATTACAACCACCGCTCAATTATCCACAATAATTTCTGAAGCCAACCCTCGCTGGGAGAAGAAAAAGCACCCGGCAACACGTAGTTTTCAGGCAATTCGTATTTTTATTAATCAGGAACTGGATGATCTGGAAAGCTGTCTGGATCAGGTGCTTGATGTGCTGGCTCCCGGTGGACGTTTGTCCGTCATTAGTTTTCACTCGCTGGAAGATCGTATCGTTAAACGCTTCATGCGTAAACAGGCGCGTGGTGATGATTTCCCACCTGATCTGCCCATCCCCCAGTCGCTGTTAAATCCTAAACTCAAACTGATTGGCAAGGCAATTCGTGCAAGTGACGAAGAGGTCGCGCAAAATCCGCGTGCGCGTAGTGCTGTGTTAAGAATTGCTGAAAAGGTGGGGGTGGCATCATGATTGGGTGGAGAAAACTGACACTTTTTTCATTGGGGATCGTGGTCATAGTGTCTGCTATTGGCGTTGTGTATAGCAAACATACGCACCGACAACTGTTTTTCCAATTACAATCTTTACAGGAAGAGCGAGATCAACTGGAAGTTGAATGGGGGCAATTGCAGTTAGAGCAAGGTGTTTATTCTGCGCATTCTGAGGTGGAAAGAATTGCACGCAATCAGCTGGATATGGTGTCGCCGACAACAAACTCGGTGGTTTTTATCAAGCCATGAAAACGAGCAATAGAAAAGTAAAGGTCTATGCCATAAGCCAGCAACGGCGGGTATTGCTGTTGGCTATGCTGGGCTTTTTTGCGGTTGCGTTGATGGGGCGGGTTGTTTATTTGCAGGTGCTTAATAAAGACTTTTATCAGGGAAAGGCGAAGAATCATTCAAGCACCGTTGTTATTGCTTCCCATCGTGGCATGATTACGGATCGCTTTGGTGAGCCTCTGGCCGTGAGCACTCCAGTCTATTCTGTCTGGGCTAATCCTCAAAAATTTGATGCAACATCGAAGCAACTCCCGCACTTAGCGCACATTCTGGATATGAAAGTCTCCAAAATTCAGCAGTTGCTGGAAAAATATACGAACAGTTCCTTTGTTTATTTGAAACGACAAATAGAGCCAAGCCAGGCGGAATGGGCAAAAGAAATTGGTCTGGATGGTGTTCACATTCAGCGGGAATACCGGCGCTATTATCCGACAGCAGATGTGATGGCGCATGTGACCGGCTTTACTAATATTGAAGACCATGGCCTTGAAGGGCTGGAAAAAACTTACGATACATTCCTAAGTGGTATCAATGGTAAAGACCGGGTGTTGAGGGACAGCAGACGGCGAGCAGTTGAAAAAATTGATCGCATAGAAGAGCCTGTTGCAGGTAAGGATTTGCAGCTAAGTATTGATCGTCGTCTACAATATTTAGCTTATCGCGAGCTGAAAAAAGCAGTCAATAAACATGATGCCGTATCAGGGTCGGTTGTCATGCTTGATGTTAAAACGGGTGAGGTGCTGGCGATGGTCAACTCTCCCTCTTATAACCCGAATGATTGGTCTTCTCGCAAAGGGAGTGCTTTACGTAATCGTGCAGTGACGGATATTTTTGAGCCTGGCTCCACAATTAAGCCTTTTGTGGTGGCGGCGGCTTTGGATACGGGGCGTTATTTGCCAGAGACACAAATTAATACCACCCCCGGCTATTTTAGAGTGAACGCACATCTGACTGTGCGAGATATCAAGAATTACGGGTTGATTGATGTCAGCACCATCATTAGTAAATCAAGCAATATCGGAATGAGTAAAATTGCTTTATCGCTGGATTCTGAACTGTTATGGCAGACATTTTCTGACGTGGGTCTAGGAATGATTACCGGAAGCGGGTTTCCGGGAGAAGCGGATGGTTGGTTGAGTTATCCCGGACGTTGGCGTGAAGCGGAGCGTGCGACTTTATCATTTGGTTATGGATTGTCATTGACTCCATTGCAGTTGGCGCGTGCCTATTCTGTATTGGCGGATGGTGGTTTGATCAAGCCTGTTTCATTTACTGTTACGAATGAAACACCAGTTAGTGAGCGTGTATTTCAGGCAAAAACAGCGGCGCACCTGCTAACTATGATGGAAAAGGTGGTGGCTGATGGCGGAACGGCAACACGCGCACAAATTCCCGGGTATCGTATCGCAGGTAAAACAGGAACGGTTAAAAAGTCATCAAAGTCAGGTTATAGCGATGACAAATACCTTTCACTATTTGCAGGGATGGCTCCCGCCAGCGACCCACAATTAGTGATGGTCGTTGTGGTCAACGAGCCGCGTAATAGTGAATATTATGGTGGAGTGGTTGCTGCACCTGTCTTTTCAAAAGTGATGGCGGGCGCACTTCGCTTGATGGATATTACACCGGACCATCTGGAGTCGCTGGATGCTCATAGGGTGCTAGGCTCTGAAGTGCCTGAATCTTCCTTGGCGGGTGCTTTATGAAACAGCGTCCTATGAATCTTCAGAGTTTATTGACGGGCTATCTGCGAGTAGATGTTGTTGATTGCGAGGTTCATGGCATCACAATGGACAGCCGCAATGTGCAAACAGGTGATCTGTTTTTGGCATGTTCGGGTGAGGCGAGTCAAGGCCACCACTTTATTGATCAAGCGATTCAGTCAGGTGCTGCTGCGATACTTTATGAAACACCTGTGCCGATGGGGGTATCGGAAAAAGAGTGGAGTGCGTTGCCAGTTCCTGCGATAGCTTTTCCAAAGCTGGGTGAGAAAGCCGGAGAGATTGCCAGTCGCTTTTATGATCATCCGTCAGCGAATATGACTGTGGTGGGAATTACCGGAACCAATGGTAAAACTTCGTGCTGTCACTTTATTGCTCAAGCACTACATGGTAACGGGTTGTCTTGTGGTGTGATTGGAACGTTAGGTAACGGGCTTTATGGCTCTTTGAAAAGTGCAACGCATACCACGCCTGATGCTATTAAATTACAGCAGTTGTTGGCACAAATGCGCGATCAGGGTGCATCGCATGTGATTATGGAGGTGTCATCACACGGCATACAGCAGTATCGAATTGCAGGGGTTCAATTTGATGTGGCTCTGTTTACAAACTTGAGTCGTGATCATCTTGATTATCACGGTGATTTAGTCAGTTATGCGAATACAAAAAAACGTCTGTTCGCTATGCCTGAATTACGCTTTGCTGTGATCAATGCAGATGATTCGGTAGGGCAGGAGTTGCTTCATGAACTATCTGAGAAATCATCCAGAAAAGTTAAATGTTTTAGTTACGGTTTATCGGGTGCTGAAAGTAATATTCAGGGTTATGACTTAACGTTGATGTCCAGTGGCTTGACGATGCAAGTGAAAACACCTTGGGGGCAAGGTGAGCTGAATAGTCAATTACTGGGTCGTTTTAATGCCAGCAACTTATTGGCTGTGCTGGCTGTTCTATTGTCACTGGAAATTTCTCTTGATGAAGCAATGCACCGTTTGGCTGATCTTAAAGCCGTGTCTGGGCGTATGGAATCTTTGGGTGGAAAGCAGGGACAACCATTGGTTGTGGTGGACTTTGCACATACCCCTGATGCCTTGATGCAGGTATTGCAAGCACTCAGGCTGCATTGTGATGGCGCTCTTTGGTGTGTGTTTGGCTGTGGCGGCGATCGGGATCAGGGGAAACGCGCTGAAATGGGCGCTGTTGCAGAGCAGTACGCAGATCGGGTTGTGATTACGAATGATAATCCACGTTTTGAATCACCGGAAGTCATCGTCGAAAATATTTTGCAGGGAATAAAATCGTTTAAGCAAACCAATGAACAAGTGAAAATCATCAGTGATCGTGGCGAAGCGATTCGCTATGCCATCAGCCATGCCGCTGCTAATGATACGGTGCTGGTTGCCGGAAAAGGGCATGAAAACTACCAGATTGTTAATGGCAAAAAAACTCCATTTAGTGATCGGGAACAAGTGGTCTCGGCGTTAAAGGAGGCAGCTTGATGAATATGCATTTATCAGAAGTTGCTCACGCTGTTGATGGCGAGTTAATCGGGAACGACTGTTTGTTTCAATGCGTCACTATAGACAGTCGGACTCAAGTTTCAAGCGGTCTGTTTGTTGCGCTCAGTGGTGAAAATTTTGATGGTCATGATTATATAAATAAAGCGCAGGAGCAGGGCACTGTTGCTGCATTGGTTGAACATAAGATTGATAGTCCTTTACCTCTAGTTGTGGTGCCGGATACCCGAATTGCGTTGGGTCAGTTGGCCGCTGCCTGGCGAGCACGCTTTGAAATACCACTGATTGCGGTGACAGGCAGTAATGGAAAAACAACGGTCAAGGAGCTGGTGGCTTCCATTTTACGGCAGTGTGGCTCGGTATTGGCAACAAAAGGCAACTTGAATAATGAATTAGGCGTTCCTTTGACATTGTTGTCGTTGCGGTCAGAGCATCAATTTGCTGTTGTGGAAATGGGGGCGAATCATTCAGGAGAGATCGCATACTTAAGTCGTTTGGTTCAGCCTGTAGTGGCAATTCTTAATAATGCAGCACCTGCACATTTAGAAGGCTTTAAAACAGTTGAAGATGTAGCAGAGGCTAAGGGTGAAATTATTGAGGGCTTAGCTATTGATGGCATTGCCATCCTGAATGCGGATGATCCATTTTATAAAGTCTGGTGTAAACGTGCCGGTGCGCGGCGCTGGATCAGTTTTGGGTTGAATGGCTCAGCGGATGTTCATGC
>CAYXVC010000094.1:0-1057 GCA_964468225.1 uncultured Gammaproteobacteria bacterium | reverse complement strand
GTTAAAGCCAGGGAATCAGGGATTAATTATCTGTATGCCACAGGAGAGTTGAGCCGGTCAACGGTGGAAGGGTTTGGTACCGGTGGGTTTTATTTTGAAAATAAAACGCAGTTACTTGAGCAGTTGCAATCTGATTTAGCTAAAAAATCAAAATCAGAGGTGATTGTGTTGGTAAAAGCTTCACGTAGCAGTGGTCTGGAAAGTATTGTCCAGGCTTTACACAAAGGAGCTATATAACAGTATGTTGTTATACCTGACAGAATATTTAACGCAATTCCACAGTGGTTTCAGTGTTTTTCAATACCTGACACTGCGTGGAATTCTTGGTGTATTAACGGCCTTGATTATTTCATTCATCGTGGGCCCGTACATGATTCGAAAGTTAAGCTTTCATCAGATTGGTCAAAATATACGTGACGATGGCCCTGAGAGTCATTTGAGTAAAGCGGGCACTCCGACAATGGGGGGCGCACTGATTATTGTGACGATCGCAATCAGTACACTTTTATGGTCGGACCTCAGCAATCGGTTTGTCTGGATTGTATTGGTTACAACGTTGTTGTTTGGCGTTATCGGTGCGGTGGATGACTATAAAAAACTGGTGTATGGAAACAGCAAGGGGCTTTCTGCCGCGCAGAAATATTTATGGCAATCCATCGCCGCATTAGGCGTGGCGTGTTTTATGTATTTCAGTGCAGAAACAGCGGCTGAAACAACGCTCATTATTCCATTTTTTAAAGATTTTTCTTTTGAGTTGGGAATGGTCGGTTTTATTGTATTGGCCTACTTTGTCATCGTCGGCACCAGCAATGCCGTGAATCTGACCGATGGACTGGATGGCTTGGCTATTTTACCTACGGTGATGGTGTGTGTGGCGCTCGGGATTTTTGCCTATGTGACGGGGCATATCCAGTTTGCAGAATATCTGGGAATTCCTTATATCCGGGGTGTGGGTGAAGTGGTTGTTTTCTGTGGGGCATTGGCCGGTGCTGGGCTGGGTTTTCTCTGGTTTAATGCTTATCCCGCACAGGTGTTTATGGGGGATGTGGGGGCGCTT
>CAYXVC010000093.1:0-8336 GCA_964468225.1 uncultured Gammaproteobacteria bacterium | reverse complement strand
CGCATTGTGAAGGCTTATGATATTGCCGAAAAGGCTGAAAAAATAGCGGAAGATTCAAAAGAGAATTTCAAGGAAAGCGATGAGCGGTATTGAAGTCGATATTCAATATGCAGCAAGCAGTGATTCACTGCCTTTGGAATCAGATATCAGGCAGTGGATTGTGGTAGCGATTGGTGACCGTATGACGGATGCAGAGCTGACGGTGCGTCTGGTGGATGAATCCGAAAGCGCGCAATTGAATAAAGACTTTCGCCATAAACAAGGCTCGACCAATGTGCTCTCTTTTCCGATGGAATGCCCCTCAGCCGTTGCTCTTCCATTGCTGGGTGATATTGCGATCTGTGCGCCGGTGGTTGAGCGTGAAGCCACAGCCCAAAATAAAAAAACAGCAGCTCATTACGCACACATGGTGGTACATGGCGTGTTGCACCTTTTGGGTTATGATCATGTTGAATCCGGGCAAGCGGAGTTTATGGAAGCATTAGAGACTGAAATTCTTGTACGGTTGGGTTATCCTGATCCTTATCAATATTATTCTTAAAAGAGGAGATTGAGAAATAGCTTTATGAATGATCGATCGAGTAGTGCTTCAAATAATCGGTCATGGCTGGAAAGAATAAGCCATGCTCTTGTCGGCGATGAGCCACAAAACAGAGAACAGTTGCTCACGTTGTTACGTGATTCCCGGCAGCGAAATCTCATGAATGATGAAACTCTCAGCATGATCGAAGGCGCACTTCTGGTCTCTGAAATGCGTGTACGCGATATCATGATACCGCGCAGCCAAATGGTGGTGGTGGAAGGCGATGCTAATTGGGAGCACTGCTTGCCACCAATCATTGAATCTGCACACTCTCGTTTTCCTGTTATGGGGGAGACCCGCGATGAAGTGCTGGGAATTTTGCTGGTTAAGGATCTTTTGGTGCCGCTTGCAAATGACCATGATACTGCATTGAACCTGAAAGAGTTGTTGCGTCCTGCCGTGTTTGTTCCTGAGAGCAAACGATTGAATCAGTTGCTTCAGGAATTTCGTTCCAACCGTAACCATATGGCCATTGTGGTGGATGAATATGGCGGTGTGGCCGGATTAGTCACCATTGAAGATGTGCTTGAGCAGATTGTCGGTGATATTGCGGATGAACATGATTTTGATGATGAAGATCTGTACATCAAAAAACACAGCGAAACGCTTTATACGATCAAGGCATTGGTCTCGATTGAAGAGTTTAATGAATATTTTTCGACCAGTTTCAGTGATGATGAGTTTGATACCATTGCAGGTTTGGTGATGAGCAGCTTTGGCCATATGCCGCAGCCAGGCGAAACCATAGAAATTAAATCTTTTCACTTTAAAGTACTCAATGCGGACAGCCGTCGGATTCATTTGCTGGAAATGTCTATGAAAGGGACGAATCCGGCGGAGAGCCCACAGACAAATAGCTTAGCCACAGAGTAAAACTATGCTAAGTGAAGTCATTTCGCGGGTCGGCCAAGCGGGTTGGCGGGGTGATCTTTTGGCTTTGCTGGCGGGTCTTTTGATGCCGCTGGCTTACGCGCCTTTTAATCTGTATCCCTTGGCGGTTTTGTTGCCTGCGCTGCTGTTTGTGGCGTGGCTGAATGTCTCTTCGTCCCGCGCTTTTGTTCGTGGTCTCCTGTTTGGTGCGGCCATGTTCGGTGCAGGCACCACATGGATGTATATTAGTATCCACTATTTCGGACATGTGAATGCGCCGCTTTCTCTGTTTATACTAGCGCTGCTTGTGATGTTTATGGCGCTGTTCTATGCGCTGCTGGGCTATTTGTTTGTACGCTTTTTTCATCCCCTTTCACTGATACAAAAACTCGTTATTGTTTTGCCTGCAGCATGGGTGTTTGTTGAGTGGGTTCGTGGCTGGTTTATGACGGGTTTTCCGTGGTTGAATCTGGGTTACAGTCAAACGGATAGTTTGTTAAGTAGTTTTGCACCTGTGCTAGGTGTCTATGGTGTTTCATGGGCGGTGGCATTGAGTGCGGGATTGTTGTTGTTTGCCGTGCTGAAAAAATCATGGTTTGCCGGATTGGCGATAGCAGCATTATGGCTGTCGGCTGCGATGGTGGGGCAGCTCAGTTGGACAACACCCGTAGGTGAGCCACTCAAAGTGAGCTTGATTCAAGGTAATATTGCACAGGATGAAAAATGGTTGGCAGAAATGAGGATGCCGACCATTGAACGCTACAGTCGTTTAACGCGTGAAAATTGGCAGAGTGATTTGATCGTCTGGCCAGAGAGTGCGTTGCCTGACTTTCGCTATCGGGTTCTGGATGTATTGGAATCGTTGGGTGATGAGGCAAAAGCGAATAACAGTCAGCTATTGATCGGTGTGCTATCAGTGCAAATGGATCCGGCTCGTTATTACAATAGTGTGGTGGGTTTAGGTGTGATGGACGGTATTTATCACAAACAACATCTGGTGCCTTTTACCGAATATTTACCCATGAAATCACTTTTGTCAGACATTGTTGATTTTATGGATGTCCCCATGTCGGATTTCAGTTCGGGTGATAATCATCAGGTTTTGATGAAAGTGAAAGGGCATAAAATCGGGATTTCCATCTGCTATGAAGCGGTATTTGGTGAGGAAGTGATTGCCAGTTTGCCCGAAGCTTCCATGTTGGTGAATGTCAGCAATGATGGTTGGTTTGGTGAATCAATCGGGCCGCATCAGCATTTGCAGATTATTCGGATGCGCGCACTGGAGACAGGCCGCCCAGTGCTGCGATCAACCAATACCGGAATTTCAGCAATGATTGGCCCCGATGGAAAAATACAGGACGCATCTCCTCAGTTTGAAGTGCATGTATTAACGGATGAAGTACAACCCATGCAAGGGAAAACACCTTATGTGATATGGGGTAACTGGATGGTGGTGACACTGGTGACTCTTTTTCTTTTATTTGCTTTTGTAGCCAGTCGGCGAATGAAAATTTAGAGAGTATGTCCTGTATTACCTATTTATCACCCCCACCTCAAGATACCGATCTGCCACAACAATTTCCAAGCCCGTTTAACAATACGCCTCATGCACTCGCTCAGCAGGCAGGCGAGCAACTGCAAATCTGGTTAAAAAAACAATTTGATTGCCCTCATGATTTTGATGCGATTGATGGTGGCAAAATGTTCGGTGTATTGGTGGTGAGAGACCGAAACAGTCGGATTGGTTTTCTCTCAGGGTTTTCCGGAATGTTAGCAGGCGGTTGGCAATGGCCCGGATTTGTGCCGCCTGTGTTTGATCTGGATGAACGCCATGCCTTTTTATCTGCCGGAGAACTCAAGCTTTCAGATTACACCAGTAAAATCATTGAACTACAAAACAGTGCGGAATATCGTGATGCACAAACGCGTTTAAAAAACCTGATACAAGCGCGGGATGCTGCACTATTTGATTTGAAAGCGGATCATAAAACTCGAAAGGTTCTGCGTGGTGAACAACGAAAAACTCTGAAAAATAATGATTCACAGCTTGCTCAACTGGCATTCGAAAGTCAGCAAGATAAGCGTGAATATAAAAATGCAGTAGCGCAGTGGCATGAAAAATTACTTCCAGCACAAGAAAATATGGAGCGGTTTAAAGAGAAATTGATGCGCCTGAAAAAGGCTCGAACTGAACTATCAAACAAGTTGCATCAAAAAGTCTTTTCAACCTGTCGTTTGACCAATAAACCGGGTGGGCAGAAACCCATGACTGCATTTTTTGAAGATGGAAGGCCGCCGGGTGGTGCGGGAGATTGCGCTGCACCCAAACTCATACAATATGCTCATCAACATAGTTTAACGCCTTTGGCTCTGGCTGAATTCTGGTGGGGTGCTTCACCGAAAGAAGGGGTTCGGCATCATGGTCACTATTACCCCGCTTGCCGAAGTAAATGTGATCCTATTTTGCCATTTATGCTGAAAGGCCTGAAAGTGCAGCCATCATCCCAGTGGGTGAAATCTATTGACGATAATGCGCTTGTCGCCGTATACGAAGATGATGATTTATTGGTCGTTAATAAACCTCATGGTTTGTTGTCCGTGCCGGGAAAAGAGGTGCAGGACTCGGTGCTGACCCGGTTACAAAAACGCTACCCTGAAGCCACCGGCGCACTATTAGTACATCGACTGGACCTGTCGACATCAGGGTTGTTATTAGTGGCAAAAAATGCGGCCACACACAAAGCGTTGCAAAAACAGTTTTTGCAACGCACCATTAAAAAACGTTACGTGGCTGTGCTATCAAAGGTATTGCCTGAAAATCAGGAACAGGGAACGATTGAGCTTCCTCTGCGCGTTGATCTTGAAGACCGGCCGCGTCAGGTCGTCTGTTTCGAGCATGGAAAACCGGCAAAAACCCATTGGCAAGTAATTGAGAGAAAGAACGACCTTACGCGAGTCTGTTTTTATCCAGTGACGGGTCGCACTCATCAGCTTCGAGTTCATGCTGCACATAAGAATGGGCTGAATGCCCCTATTCAGGGCGATGAACTTTATGGGATAGAAAATGAGCGCTTACTTCTTCATGCAGAGCAGCTGGTTTTTACTCATCCAGTGACCGGAAAGCGCATTCAGGTGCGTGTTCTGGCGCCATTTTAATCAAAGTATTCCTGAATTTGACTTATATCAAGCATTTATTGGATTCCTTCTGTTATTATGCTCTTGGCGGTTTAATAATAAAAAGTTGATACAGGTTTGTTGAAAAGCAATAAATTAATGAAGCAGTTTATATTAATCAAGTACTTATTAATGACCTCCGTTGCCATCATGCTGGCAGCATGCGGTGGTGGTTCCGGTAAGGGAGACGTGACTCCGCCAGATACAAATATTACAAATAACCCTTTTCCTTCCTCCACGAGTCAAATCAGCGCTGAATTTTCTTTTACATCAGAAGCGGGCGCTGTATTTGAGTGTAGCCTTGATGGTGATTCTTTTGTTAGTTGCAGTAGCCCGGTAAATTATCAAAGCTTGCTTGAGGGCGACCGCAGTTTCAAAGTTCGGGCGATTGATAGTGCTGGAAATAAGGATTCCGAGCCTGCAATTTACCTCTGGGCTATTGACACTTCTCCGCCGAATACAACGATTGAAAACGATCCTTTTCCAGCGCTCACGAATCAAACCAGTGCTAAATTTTCTCTTGCGGCTACAGAGCCAGGAGCTGCATTTGAATGTAGTCTTGATGAGGCTCCTTTTGTTGCTTGCAGTAGTCCTGTGAATTATGAAAATCTGGTTGGGGGCGGCCACAGTTTCAAAGTTCGAGCAACCGATATTGCAGGAAATACAGGCCCTGCTTCTGCAATCTATCGCTGGGTTATTGATAACACTCCGCCAGATACCGATATTACAAATGACCCTTTTCCAGATCCTACGAATCAAACCGGTGTTGAGTTTTCTTTTACATCAGAGGTTGAAGTTGTATTTGAATGCGGCCTCGATGATGCTCCATTTGCTGATTGCAGTAGTCCGGTAAACTATGAAAATCTAGTCGAGGGCGGCCATAGTTTCAAGGTTCGAGCTATTGATGTTGCAGGGAACGTGGGCGCTGCTGTCGCCTATAACTGGGCTATTGACATCATGCAGCCAGATACAGACATTACGAACGATCCTTTTCCAGCCCCCACGAACCAAACCAGTGCTGAATTTTCTTTTAAGGCCACGGAAGTGGGAGCTTCATTTGAGTGCAGCCTCGATGATGCTTTATTTGTTGATTGCAGCAGTCCAGTAAACTATGAAAATTTAGTCGAGGGTGATTACAGCTTCAAGGTTCGGGCGATCGATATTGTAGGGAATAAAGATCCTACAGCTGCAATCTACCGTTGGGTGGTTGATACCACTTCGCCAGAGACAGAAATTGAAAACGATCCTTTTCCAGACCCTACGTATGAAATTAGCGTTGAATTTTCTTTTACATCAGAGGCCGATGCTGTATTTGAGTGTAGCCTTGATGATGATGCGTTTGTTGATTGCAGCAGCCCGGTAAACTATGAAAAGTTAGCTGCAGGTGATCATAGCTTCAAAGTTCGAGCGACCGACGTTGTAGGGAATGTAGGTGCTGCTGCAAACTATGATTGGGAATTTTACGGTGAAGATCCACTATATAAAGATCAATGGCATCTGAAAAACACAGGGCAGGCGGGTAATGATGGAGTGCCAGGCACGGAGGGTGAAGATATTAATGTCGAGCCGGTTTGGAATAGTTGTGCAGACAATTCATGCCGTGGTGAAGGGGTGCGTATTACTGTTGTCGATGATGGTCTGGAGATCGAACATGAAGATTTAAAAGCGAATGTGGTACCTGATAAAAGTTACGATTATGTAGTAGGTGAATATGCCGATCCATCACCGCCTAGAGGTGCAATTGGTCATGGTAACAATGTCGCAGGTGTTATCGCGGCACGGGATTTAAATGGAGTGGGAGTTAGAGGGGTTGCTCCGCGTGCAGAGTTGGTGGGGTATAACTACCTAATGGCGCAGACTTCGGAAAATGAAAGTGATGCGATGACTCGGGATGCAGAACAAAATCATGTTTCGAATAATAGTTGGGGAGTGACTGACAGCACAGGGCTTCTTTTTGAATCTCGTGCGGTATGGCGGACAGCCATTGGCACTGGGCATCGTATTGGGCGTGGTGGTTTGGGAACTGTTTATGTTTGGGCGGCAGGTAATGGCGGCGATTTGAATCAGCAATTTATCGACAATTCAAATTATGATGGTTATGCCAATTATCGTGGTGTGATCGCAGTGGGTTCAGTGACTAATGTTGGCCAACGTTCTATTAATAGTGAACAAGGTGCAAATTTGTTAGTCAGCGCTCCGGGTGGGGAGCGTTGTATTAAACACGGCATTGTGACGACAGATAGTACAGGAGATGATGGCTT
This sequence comes from uncultured Gammaproteobacteria bacterium, assembly GCA_964468225.1. Taxonomy (GTDB): domain Bacteria; phylum Pseudomonadota; class Gammaproteobacteria; order JAADGQ01; family JAADGQ01; genus S141-38. Next base: position 1,448 of record CAYXVC010000093.1, on the reverse strand, counting down.
TAACTCAGGATTGTTAACTATAGATTATCTCGATGATAATTATACCGCCTGTTTCGGAGGAACTTCTGCATCAGCGCCCATGGTCTCTGGTGTGGCCGCGTTGGTATTGCAGGCGAACCCCGGTTTAGGTTGGCGTGACGTTCATGCCATTTTGGCGCGTAGTGCCAGAAAAAATGATCCTTCACATTCGGATTGGCAAATAAATGGAGCGGGGCTGCATGTGAACCATCATTATGGTTTTGGTGTGGTGGATGCACAGGCGGCGGTTTCATTGGCAAAAAACTGGACTAATCTGCAACAGCCGGAAAAAAAGTTTTCAACGCAAGAAATAAATGTTGATCAAGCGATTGAAGATAATGATGGCACATCTGTTGAATCGACTTTTGAAGTAAAATCAAGTGGTATCAATAATATTGAGTTTGTTGAAATCAGGTTTAGTGCAGACCATGGTTATTCGGCAGACCTTGAGATAACACTGCTCAATGTGGCGACAGGAACAACCAGTCGTTTGGCGGAAGAGCATGGGTGCAAACCGCGTTGTGTGCCTTATAACAATTGGCGCTTTGGTTCAACACGTCATCTGGGCGAAAGTGCAGATGGGGGGTGGCGGCTAATTGTTGAAGATAAGAGTGAGGGTGATAAAGGAACATTTCAGTCATGGAAACTGACCTTTTATGGAAGTTAGGAACGTTCACGAAATAACAGCATAAATTATTCCATGCGCGTTCCTTTTTATTATTTCTATTTAAGAATGATCAACATCAGGTAGCCCAAGCTGAATAACGCCATAATGGCTATTCCTGATTGACTCCATAAGGTCATCAACTTATCGGGACGATCTGCCTTGTTAATCGTATCACCCTGCATGACCTTGTAGTTGAGATAAGCAAAAATAGGCGCTGAAATAAAGGAAACAACGGTTGCGATAGTCACAATCAAACCCATCGCACCGGATACATTTTTGATGATCAGAAATATGGTAATGGTGCCTACAACGGCCACTGCCAGCAGGGTTCGATAGACAGTTTTGGTGGCACCGTGCCGTGACTCATATTCTCCCTGACCTTTCCATATAAAATAGCTCTCTTCCAATGTTCTGGGGTAGGCGTCCAGACAGGTTAATGTCGTGCTGAACATGGTGGCCAGTGCCGCAACACCGATGAGTGGATAAGCCCAACTTCCCAATGAGCTTGTGTACATATCAATCAGTTGGCCTGCAAATACAGCGCCGCTTGGGGAGGGTTGTTCACCACTTCCAAACATTACCATTGCACCGAGTGATAAAAAAGCTATCGCCAGAAGAGCGGTACCAAAAAAACCTACTTTAAAATCCAGCATCGCTTTGCGCATGGATAAGCGACTTCCGTTTTTACGATTGTTCTCTTCAGACCAGACCGAATGCCAAACACTGACATCCATAGGCGCGGGCATCCAGCCTAAAAAAGCCG
>CAYXVC010000092.1:0-8666 GCA_964468225.1 uncultured Gammaproteobacteria bacterium | reverse complement strand
ATGAAGTTTAAGCTGATCAATAGCGATCAATCAGCGCGTCGTGGGCGTTTGACTTTTCCGCGAGGCAGTATTGATACTCCTGCTTTTATGCCCGTCGGCACTTACGGCACGGTCAAAGCCATGACTCCGGAAGAGTTGCTGGAAACCGGCGCTGAAATCATTCTTGGAAATACGTTTCACCTGATGCTGCGTCCCGGTGTGGATGTTGTGAAAGCGCACGGTGATCTGCATAATTTTATGCACTGGCAAGGCCCCATCCTGACAGATTCCGGTGGCTTTCAGGTATTTAGTTTGGGTGAAATGCGAAAAATCACTGAAAAGGGAGTGACGTTTCATTCTCCAGTGGATGGCAGTAAAGTCTTTCTCGGGCCAGAAGAATCAATGGCCGTTCAACGGGATTTGGGCTCCGATATTGTGATGATTTTTGATGAGTGTACGCCATACCCTGCAACACAAATTCAGGCCAAAGATTCGATGGAGCTGTCATTGCGCTGGGCGGCGCGCAGTAAAAATGCGCATGGTGGGAATGAAGCGGCGCTGTTTGGTATTGTTCAAGGAGGAATGTATCCTGATTTGCGTGAGCAATCATTGAAAAGTTTATTGGATGTTGGTTTTGATGGCTATGCTATCGGCGGACTTTCTGTGGGTGAGCCTAAAGACGAAATGCTTAAAGTGTTGAATGGGCTGAACCCTCATATGCCAGTTCAATCGCCCCGTTATTTGATGGGCGTGGGCACACCTTCTGATATTGTGGAAGCGGTGCGTTTAGGCGTAGATATGTTTGATTGTGTGATGCCGACACGTAATGCGCGTAACGGCCACCTGTTTACTCAGCATGGTGATGTGCGTATTCGCAATGCGTCTCATCAGTATGATTCCAGCCCTGTCGATGAAAATTGTGAATGTTATACCTGCAAAAATTACAGTCGTGCTTACTTGCGTCATCTGGATAAAACGCGTGAAATTTTAGGCGCACGTTTGAATACCATTCATAATCTCTATTACTATCAACAGTTGATGCGGGAAATTCGAGCTGCTATCGAGATGGGTGCGTTTGAACTTTTTCGTCAGAATTTTTATGTCAAGCGCGGTCAAATGCTGCCAACTGTGGCATAATCCGCCACTGGCAAAAGTCAAGATCGTGATTTGTATTGGCTGTTGCAGTCGTTTTATTATAAAAAATAAGTTTTGGGGAAATATTATGGAAGCAATTTTAGGTTTGTTTGTTTCAAATGCATGGGCAGAGGGCGGTGTGTCACAAGACCCTGGTTTGATGGGTTTTTTACCACTGATTATTTTATTTGTAGTGTTCTACTTTTTGTTGATTCGCCCTCAAATGAAACGTGCAAAAGAGCATAAAGCTCTAGTAAGTGGTTTGAGCAAAGGGGATGAAGTGATTACCAATGGCGGAATCATGGGGAAAATTCGTCAGGTGGATGAAAGCACCATCTCTCTTGAAGTGGCTGATGGCGTAGAAATTAAATTACAACGAAGCTTTATCTCTTCCATTGTGCCTAAAGGCAGTCTCGCATCGAAAGAAGAAAAATAATTTTTCGCGCTTGAGATAGCTCAATATTGAGCTGTCTCTTTTTGAGTCGCACTCTTTGCGGGTGCGTGGGTTGAAACAAGAACAAAACATTATGTTGAATAGATATCCTCTTTGGAAATACCTGCTGATTATCGTTGTGGTTGTGGCAGGTTTTATTTATGCACTGCCGAACCTTTATGACAAAGATCCATCGGTACAAATTACATCGTCCGGTGAACCCATGGATGGTGATACGCAAAGTAAAATTGAAGCATTGCTTGAGCGGCATAATATGACACATCAAGCACTGGAAGTGAGCGATAGCGGCTTTCTGGTGCGTTTTGAGAATATCGGTGATCAGCTCAAAGCTAAAGACCTCATCAAAAGTTCGCTCGGTAATGGTTATGTGGTTGCACTTAACCTGGCAGCGGCAACACCGGCTTGGTTGGCCTCTTTGAATGCACACCCCATGTTTCTCGGGCTTGATTTGCGCGGTGGTGTTCACTTTTTAATGGAAGTGGATATGGAGTCGGCACTTGATAAGGCTGAGCAGAGCTACCATGCGGATATTCGTGCTTTGCTGCGCAGCAATAAAGTCCGTTACCTTAATATAAAACATAATAAATCTGTCGGTATTGAAGTGAAGTTTCGTGATGATGGCAAACGCCAGCAAGCGGTTGAGTTAATCGAAAAAGAGTTTAATGGATTAGTGGTAAAAGAGGTGGAACGTGACGGTGCTTTTTACCTTGATATTAAACTGGGTGAACAGGATGCAAAAGAGATTCAGGAATTTGCTCTACAGCAAAATATTACCACCTTACGTAATCGTGTGAATGAACTCGGGGTTTCTGAGCCGATTGTGCAGCGTCAAGGGGCAGATCGGATCGTTGTTCAACTTCCGGGCATTCAGGATACTGCGCGTGCAAAAGAAATTTTGGGTGCAACCGCGACGCTGGAATATCGCATGGCGGATACGACGAATGATGTAGATGATGCGGTAAGAGGGCGCGTTCCTATTGGCTCAAGGCTTTATTATGAGCGTAATGGCGAGCCTGTCTTACTCAAGAAAGAGGTGATTATTACGGGTGATCAGGTGGTGGACGCATCCTCCGGCCTTGATCAAGACTCGGGTTCACCCGCGGTGTTTGTGACCTTGAACAGCAAAGGTGCCAAGAAAATGGGCGAGAACACCAAAAACAATATGGGTCAACCCATGGCTGTGGTGTTTATTGAACACAAGATTGAGACCAAAATGGTGGATGGCGAGCTTGTAAAAGTGCGCCAAAAAATAGAAGAAGTCATCAGTGTTGCCAATATTCGCGGAGTATTCAGCAAACGCTTTCAGACCACAGGGCTGGATGGTTTTGAAGAGGCGCGTGATTTGGCTTTACTGCTGCGTGCTGGAGCTTTGTCTACACCGATCGAAATTGTTGAGGAGCGCACCATCGGCCCAAGCCTAGGGCAAGATAATATTGACCAGGGATTTCAATCGGTCGTGATCGGTTTTGTTCTTGTGTTGATTTTTATGGCGGTGTGGTATCGCGTTTTTGGTCTGGTTGCTAATTTAGCATTGGCATTGAATCTGATTCTGATTGTCGCAGTGCTCTCTTTGCTGCAAGCGACACTGACTCTGCCAGGTATCGCCGGTATTGTGCTAACAGTGGGTATGGCAGTTGATGCTAATGTGCTCATTTTTGAACGTATTCGTGAAGAGATAAAAGTGGGGAATACACCACAGGCAAGTATCAGTGCGGGTTACGAAAAGGCGGTAGGAACAATTGCAGATGCCAATATCACTACGTTGATTGCAGCAACCGTGCTTTATGCCTTTGGTACTGGGCCTATTAAAGGGTTCGCAGTGACACTCTCCATTGGTATTCTCTGCTCCATGTTTACAGCCATTATGGGAACACGCGCGGTGATTAATCTCATTTATGGCGGACGTAAAGTGAAAAAACTGTCTATTTAGAAAATTTGATTTAACAGGTTTCATAAGCATGAAAAAAATGACATTGGATTTTATGGGAAAACGCCGGTTTGCGGTGGCTTTTTCACTGATATTAATCGTGGTTTCGCTGGCATCATTGTTGACTCGTGGTTTGGAGCTCGGCATTGATTTTACCGGTGGTACGCTCATTGAGGTGGGGTATCAATCACCGGTTGAATTAAGAGGAATGCGAAATGTTTTGGATACGGCGGGTTTTGATGATGCGATCGTGCAACATTTTGGTTCGTCCACCGAGGTATTGATTCGACTGGCACCTCGTGAAGCTATGAACGATGCTGAAATCAGCACGCAAGTACTTAGGGCGTTGCATCAAGCTTACCCGGACGAGGTTGAAATGCGCCGGGTTGAATTTGTTGGGCCACAGGTCGGCGAAGAGCTGACCGAGGATGGTGGGCTCGCCATGCTTTGGGCGTTGGCAGGTATTTTACTTTATGTTGCTTTTCGCTTTGAGTGGCGATTTGCAGTGGGTTCAGTATTGGCGTTGATTCACGATGTGATCATTACTCTGGGTGTTTTTTCAATCTTTCAATTTGAATTTAACTTGACGGTATTGGCCGCGATTTTAGCCGTTATCGGTTATTCACTGAATGATACCATTGTCGTTTATGACCGAATTCGTGAAAATTTCCGAAAAATGCGCAAAGGCACTTCAGAAACCATTGTTAACGCGTCATTAAATCAAACACTTTCAAGAACATTGGTCACATCGTTGACAACGATATTGGTGTTAGTAACGCTGTTTGTTCTGGGCGGTGAAATTATTCACGGTTTTGCGTTAGCACTACTGGTGGGAGTGCTGGTGGGTACATACTCTTCCATCTATGTTGCAAGCAGCAGTATATTGATGATGGGAATCAGTAAAGAAGATTTAATGCCCGTGAAAAAAGAGGGCGAAGATCAGGATGATTTGTTGGAAACACCATAATTGTTGGGTATATAAATCCATGTATTTAAGAGGTTAGGATATGCAAGAGATGGTAGGCAAGCCGAGTTGGGCTTTGGTGAGCCATATAGGCGATGGTGCAGAAGGAAGTGTCTCTATTGTGAAACCATCCGGTGAAGGGTTTGTTGTGGTACAAGTGCCAGTAGCTGTAACACCAAAATCCGCAATTTTTCTGGGTGTTAATAGTTCAGATCATGTCGTTTTAATGGATCCGGTATCCAAAGTGATTTCTACTCAGGAAGCTCTGCCCGCAGATGCTTTTCCAGCTTATGCTTATCGTGATACCGATGGCCAGCGTATCTGGTTTATGAATGATGGCGATAAAAAAGCCGGCTGCGATGAAATTAATTGTGGTACGGAGGGTTCCAGTATCACAGTGATGTTGCAAAATGGTGGCAGTTCAGAGCTGGAAAAAGTGGTGTGTGTCGGACGTGGACATCATGTGACTGCATTTACAGCGCCATTTGAATCAGCGCTTGAAGTGCCACTTCGTGCATTTGTCAGCAACCTGAAAGATGGCACTATCTCCGTGTTGGGTCATGATCCGAAAGAGAGCGATACATGGCTCAAAGTCATCCATACAATCAATTTATATGACAGCTCCTGTGATGAGGCTGGAAGTGATCTGCCTAACGGTGCTTTTCCACATGGTATGGAATACTCTTCCACGACAGGAAAATTGTATTGCCTGAACAATGGTTACAGTACCATTTCAGTGATTGATCCTGTGACAAATAAAATTGAAAATACCATTGAAATGGCCGTGAGTAGCAACCTGTTACTGAATCCGGATGGCCGTTTTATTATTGGTAAAGGTGCGGATCGAAAAGCGGACGACAAACACGTTATAGGGCGACTCACTGTGCTGGATGTGGTGACGCAGAAAATTATCAGCGTACTGGATTTGCCCGATATTTATCCAAGCACCTATCGTTTTAATGCCGATGGATCAAAACTGTATGTGACAACGGCCGCCACTGGAAAAGGTGAGCAGCGATATCATCTTAAAAAATCGCAACTATTGATATTTGACACATCAAACTTGCCAGAAATGAAATTGATCAAAGAAGTTGATGTGGGCGAGGCGGATTGTGGCCGTCGTCCAATCTCTTTTTTGAAACAGGGTGAGCAGACCCCTTATGTTTTTGTGCCGAACCCAACGGATGGTACTTTAACTATTTTAAGCGGTGTTGATGATCGTATATTGTCCACTGTGAATCTGGGTAGAAAAGGAACAGAGTTTAATTTTTCTTTTTGGAACGGAGATCGTATATACGGCGCGTGATTTTTTCATAGCCACAGTAAAAAAGGGAGATTTGAAGGTTCAGGATGAATGATTTTTCCAAGCTCTTAGCCATGCTGGTTCTTGTGTTACCCATTGGGGTTGGTGTTGCAAGTGAACCCAATGATCGTTGGTATTTTGCGCCCTCGATCTTTTATATTTCTCCTGATGGTGCGCGGCAAGCCAAAAATGGTGTGGGCTCAAGTGTCACATTAGGGAAACCATTGATCGGGCGAATTGATCTGGAAGCAGGTTTTTTTGCAGATAATATTAATCTCAAAAACGAGGCTGGCCACTTTAATCAGCGTGGCTTAATGCTTGATGGTCTCTACTATTTCACCCGATCACCCCGTTTTTCACCTTACCTTGTTGTAGGCGGAGGTATTTCTCGCACGAAGTTAAAGGGCGTTGCAACAACAAATACGTTGGGGCAAGCAGGCTTTGGTTTCACCACCCAAATCACTAAAAATTCCATCAAATTACGTGGCGATCTTCGTTATCGAATGGATGAAGATAGTGCAAGTATTCCTGGAGTGGGACAGTTTGGAGACTGGATTGTAAACTTTGGATTGAGTGTGCCGATCGGAGACCCACCACCGTTGCCAGTGTTTGATGAAGATGGCGATGGAGTTCTGGATGATCTTGATCGTTGTTCTTCAACGCTAAAAGGAGCTGTTGTTGATCGGTTGGGTTGTGAGCTTGATAGCGATCATGACGGTGTTGCGGATAGCTCCGACCTATGTCTTGGCACATCAAGCGGCACGGTTGTAGGGTCTGATGGTTGTTTGGTGGATAGCGATGGTGATGGTATTACCGACACTCGGGATCGGTGTTCAAATACCCCTGATCATAGCGAGGTTGACTCGCATGGCTGCGAACATGATGGGGATGGAGATAAAGTACCGAACTCGGTTGATCAATGCGCGAATACTCCTCATGGAATACCCGTCAATTCAGAGGGGTGTGAGACGGATCAGGATGAAGATGGTATTGGTGATAGCCATGACCAATGCCTTGACACAAAAAAAGGCCAAAGTGTTGATAGCAATGGCTGTAAAACTTCAAAGCCAAAAGTAGCCAAACCGACACCTTCCGAGATTGCAGTGCTTGATGGTGTCTATTTTCCATCGGGTTCAGATCGTTTGAAGGCCGCGTCCAAAGCTTCATTAAGGAGAGTGGCTAATCGGCTCATGCAACACCCGGATATGGTAGTGAAAATTATAGGCTATACAGACAATCGTGGTGTACGTGATGTCAATATACATCTGTCACGCATTCGTGCCTATGCGGTAATGAATTACCTTGTAGAGCAAGGTGTTAATGCAGGTAATATCAGTGCGGAAGGGCTTGGTCCGGATGACCCGGTTGCGGATAACAGAACATCAAAAGGGCGTGCTTTGAACCGACGTGTAGAATTGCATATCTTTGAACGCAAGTAATATGTTTTAATGCCATCGGGATTTTTTATAACTTAAAAAAGGGGGTTGTAATAGTGAAAAAATTAAAAAAATTGACGATCGCAGTGAGCTTGGGTATGGGGGCAGTTGTAACAGGGGCTGCCATTGCTGCGGATGAAAGTGGATTGATTGACGGCAATGAGATGGCTCCTGCTATGGATCTTTCAGAATCTAATGCCGAAGATACAGGGTGGAAAGGCGCAGTCGAGTTGGGTGTTCTTTTGACAGGTGGAAATACTGAAAACCGTTCAATTAATGCCAAAGCAGGTATTAATCGTGAAGTTGCAAAGTGGCGTACAGGCGCTGAAATTGCTGCGTTGAATACAGGTGACAAGTTTAATACAACTGCTGAAAAATACGGGTTGGCAGGAAAAATTGATTATAAGCTGGATCAAAAAAGTTACCTGTTTGGTGGGTTGACCTATGAAGATGATCGGTTCAGTGGCTATGAATACCAGATGACTGAAAGCATCGGTTATGGCTATCGTTTGATCGATAATGGAACAGTAATACTGGATCTGGAAGCAGGCCCTGGTGCGCGGCAAAGTAAGTTTATTGGAGGCGAATCTGAAAATGAAGCCATTTTACGTTTGGGCGGACGTTTGCTTTGGAAAATATCCGAAAAAGCATCATTTTCACAAAGTTTAGTCAGTGATATTGGGAAGGATTTGAAAGTGACTAAATCCATCAGTGCGCTGCAAGCGCAGGTTGTTGGTAATCTGGCCATGAAAACTTCACTGACACTGAATAACAACTCTGTGGTTCCGGTAGCAAATCCAGTGATTAAAAAAACCAATAGCGAATTGGCTGTTACGCTAGTTTATGGTTTCTAAATAACGATAATTGATCTGATTTTTGTCAGATCATCAATATTTTCACGTAGTCATTCAGCTTTATTTGGCATGATGACTACGTGAACTTTATGGAACAGGAACTTTCTCTATCAAACGCTCAATGGCGTGACGGCAGGTGATGCTTTCCGCACGGGCTGTAAAGCTAAGAGCAATCCGGTGGTTCAGCACGTCATAAGCAAGATCAATAATATCTGCGGGTTCTACAAAGTCGCGCTCATGCAGATAAGCGCGTGCACGGCTGGCGTGTGCCAGCGCCAGTGTTGCTCTGGGTGAAGCGCCACGTTCTACCCAAGTTGCTACCTCATCATCCCATTGTTCAGGATTTCGTGTTGCATCGACCAATGTGACAATATAGCGTTCCAGCATTTCATCAATATAAATAGCATTGACTTCACAGCGTGCTTGTAAAAGCTGATCAGGTGTCAGGCTCGCTTCTATTTCAGGTGTTGAAGGTTCGCGCAGTTGTTGGCTGTGTTGTTGTAAAATTGTTAGTTCATGATCGGTGGTGGGATAGGTCAGTTCAAATTTCATTAAAAAACGATCAAGCTGCGCTTCAGGAAGTGGGTAGGTGCCTTCCTGTTCAATCGGATTTTG
>CAYXVC010000091.1:0-8693 GCA_964468225.1 uncultured Gammaproteobacteria bacterium | reverse complement strand
CAATTAATTATTATTGTAAAAAACTGGATTCTTCTCAATACATGATCACTTTCGCTTGGTCTCAACTGTTATGGCTGTTACCCCTGCCTTTTCTATTACGTTATATATTGCCTACCGCGTCCGTTACAGAAGAGGCTACGATCAAAGTCCCTTTTTTTCAGGATATTGCCGCACTAAATACGATCGGACAGCAATCACCATCTGCCACTTTATCCTGGGCTAAACGCTTGCTGACTTACCTGATATGGGCATTATTAGTAATTGCAGTAGCTCGACCAGAATGGTTGGGCGAACCCGTCACTTTACCAGCAAGTGGCCGCGATCTGATGATCGCAGTCGATATCTCCGGCAGCATGGAGATACCGGACATGGAACTGAATGGACAACAGGTGGATCGTTTAACGATGGTAAAAGCCGTCGCAGGTGATTTTATTGAGCGCCGCACAGGTGACCGCGTGGGGTTGATTCTTTTTGGCCGGCAAGCTTACTTGCAAACACCACTCACGTTTGACCGAAAAACAGTGCGCACCATGCTGGAAGAAGCAGAGATTGGGCTGGCTGGTCAGGAAACCGCGATTGGTGATGGTATTGGTCTTGCCGCCAAGCGCCTGCGTGATCGGAGTCAAGAGACACACGTGCTTATTCTGTTAACGGATGGAGCCAATACTGCGGGTGAAGTCGATCCATTGAAAGCCGCATGGCTCGCCTCACAAATCAATGTTCGTATCTATACGATTGGTATCGGTGCGGATGAAATGCAGGTGCGCACTCTGTTTGGCTCTCAAACGGTCAACCCCTCTCGTGACCTTGACGAAGATACATTAAAAAGTATTGCAGAAAGAACCGGCGGAACCTATTTTCGAGCAAAAGATACCCAGTCGCTGGAAGAGGTTTATCGACAACTCGATGCATTAGAACCCTCTGAAGAGGAGACGAAAACTTTTCGCCCGACAACATCACTGTTTCACTGGCCTCTAGGGGGCGCACTTTTGTTATCACTGCTGATAGCACTGACTTATGTGCAACTGGGAAACTTCCTATTTAAAGGGCGTTCCAGATCATGATGATTCCTGAAAGTTTTCACTTCATCCGCCCCGAGTGGTTTTACGCATTGCTTCCACTGGCCTTGATTTTCTGGATGTTGCGCCATCGAAATGCTCAAAAAGGCAGTTGGAGTCAAGTGTGTGATGCGCACTTATTGCCTCACTTGCTCGTACAACCTGAAACAAACAAACGCAGACAGTGGATTCCTCTTTTATTACTGGCATTGGCCTGGCTTGTTACAGTCGTTGCACTTGCTGGCCCCGCTTGGGATAAACAACCGCAACCTGTTTTTCAAACCAGTGATTCACGTATTATTGTGCTGGATCTTTCACGCTCGATGGACGCGGGTGATATTCAGCCCTCACGTCTGACCCGAGCAAAACACAAAGTGCTCGATATATTAAAACAAAGCCAGGAAGGACAAACAGGTTTGATTGTTTTTTCCAACCAAGCCTATGTGGTTTCACCTCTCACACAAGATGCAGCAACAATAGCGGCAATGATTCCCGCGTTGGGCAGTGAAATCATGCCACGCCAAGGCAGTCGCCCAGAACTCGCGCTGGAAAAAGCCGACCAACTGCTCACGCAAGGGGGAGCAATTGATGGCGATATTATTTTAATAACCGATGGTGTCAACGATACTGCCATTGATGCAGCCAGATCATTACAGGAAAAGGGACGACGTGTTTCAGTGCTGGCTGTAGGCACGCCACAAGGCGCACCAATTCCAGTCACAGAAGGGGGTGGATTTCTTAAAGACAGCCAAGGCGCGATCGTTGTTCCGCGTCTGGATCGCAGTGCTTTGCAAAATCTGGCCAATCAGGGCAATGGAATTTACGCTGAACTGCGGGCGGATGATAGTGACATCAAAACACTGCTCGCGGACAGTAGCTCTCAAAAACACCTTGATAAAAGTGAAGATACACAACAAACAACCGATGCCTGGCGAGAGGAAGGCCCATGGCTTGTATTATTGTTGCTGCCTTTGGCTGCACTTGCTTTTCGCCGAGGCTGGTTGGGCTGTGTCATTCTGGTTGTGACCGCCAATATCCTGCCACAACCCGTGATGGCTATGGAGTGGAGTGATTTATGGAGTCGCGCTGATCAACAGGGCGCAGAGCTGCTTGAGCAAGGTCAAACTGCTGAAGCCGCTCAAAAATTTAAAGACCCCGCATGGCAAGGGCAAGCTTATTACCAGTCTGGTGAATATGAAAAAGCTGAAGGACTGTTTTCCGAACAAAAAAATGCGGGTGGCTATTATAATCAGGGTAATGCGCTTGCAAAATTGATACGTTACCCAGAGGCGATTGCAGCTTATGAACAAGCGTTAGCGCTTAATAAACAACATGCAGATGCAAAATTCAATCTTGAACTTGTCAAAGAGCTGCTTGAGCAACAAGAAGAGAGCCCTGACAATGCGTCGCAAAGCCCGGAAGAAAAAGAAGAAGGAGACGATGGCGATGGCGAACAATCCGATCAGGAAAGTGACCAATCCGAGCCCTCCCCCAGTGATCAATCAGAACAAGGTGATGAAGCAGCGGAAGAAAATCAGGGTCAACAGAGTGATGATCAGCAAGAGTCTCAGGATGAGCATAACAATAGCGACCAGAAAAATAGTGAAGAAGAACTCAGCGAACAATCGGATCAACCCACAGAAGGCACACCATTAGAACCTCAAGAAGAAGGTGAACCGCAACAACAAACCATGCCGGAACTTTCAGAAGACGATCAAAAATCCATTGAAGCAGAACGGGCTTTGGAACACTGGTTACGGCAAGTTCCTGATGACCCCAGCGGTCTATTAAGACGAAAATTCAGTCGTGAATACCAACGACAACAACATAATCAGGAAGAGATAGAGCAAGCATGGTAAAACAATATTTTTCAAAATTTATTTTATTGGTACTGCTGGCTTTTTTGTTGAGTAATACCGTCAGTGCCAAAGATGTTACTGCCCGTGTTGATCGTACCCAAATTCAGGAATATGAATCTGTATGGCTGATTATCAGAAGCAGTGGCGATGCTTCGGGAAGCCCGGAGCTTGCACCTCTGGAAAAAGATTTTGACATATTAGGTCAATCCAAAAGTAGCCAAGTCAATATTATTAATGGAAAGATGGAATCCAGCAGTGAATGGTCTATCAATCTCATGCCTAAATCCACAGGCGAGCTACAGATCCCTGCGATTACCATCGGTGATGACTTTACAAACCCGATCACATTGAAAGTCAAGCCTGCTAGCGACCTCTCTGACAGCAATGAAAACCGTAAAATTTTCATCGAAACTGAAGTGGAAAATCGGCAAGTTTACGTACAAAGCCAAATTGCCTATACCGTCCGGCTTTTCTATTCAGCCGGGCTGAATGGTGGCAGCCTTTCAGAACCGGAGCTTAAAAATGCGGTGATTGAACGTTTAGGTGAGGATGTCTCTTATGACACTGAACGCAACGGTAATCATTACACGGTCATCGAACGACGTTATGCGATTTTCCCACAAAACAGTGGTGAATTAATTATTCCACCCCTTGAATTCAATGGCCAAATTATTGATGGTAATCGCCAATCACAACGCCGTAATGTTTTTGACCCGTTTGGGCGACAAGCGACACGCCCTGTGCGCCTAAAGTCAGAGGCTATACGCATGAGCGTGTTACCTCAGCCAGACCAAAGCGCCACCTGGCTTCCTGCGCGTAAATTAACATTATTGGAAAAATGGTCACCGGACACACCCGAGTTTCGAGTCGGTGAACCCGTGACCCGAACCATTCAAATACAGGCGACAGGTTTAAGTGCTTCGCTGATTCCTGAAATCACGTTACCAGCGCTTGATGGAATGAAACTTTACCCTGATCAACCTGCCACCGAAAACAAAAACGATGGCATTTGGATAACAGGAACACGTCAAGAAAAAATCGCCATGATTCCGACCGTTTCAGGCTCAATGGTATTGCCCGAAATAAATATTACATGGTGGAACACTCAAACCAAAAAAGCTCAGACCGCCACACTTCCTGCGCGTAACATTGAAGTATTGCCAGCCATAACCAATGGGCAGACAGAACAGCCTGTCACACTCACACAACCCACCGCAAACACAGACCTTTCAGCCCAACCACCAAAAACAGATCAATTTCCGTGGCATTGGCTCACTCTGGCTTTTGGTATCGCATGGCTGGTAACATTGGTAGCTTGGTGGAAGGCCAAACATTCAATACAAACACCCGCCCCCACTCAAACAAATAGTATGAATAACTCTTCGTTAAGAAGCGTGAAAAAAGCACTCAAAACAGCGTGTAACAATAATGATAACCGACAAGCACGTATCGCTCTATTGAACTGGGCAAATATCGTGTGGCCGGAAAGTAAATGGACAGGACTCAGCAGCATTGCCCCGCAGTTTGATCAGCCATCATTACAAAGTGCTATTACAGAGCTGGATCAAAGCCTCTATTCAAATGATACTGATGCATGGAACGGAAAAAACTTATGGAATCTGATTTCAAAACAAGAGTGGCCCAGAAAAAGTAGTCCGTCATCTCACTCTACACTTTCACCTCTTTATCCGTAGGAAGCCACTTTACTTTCAAAGGTATTTGAATTACGCAAAAGTTCATGAGAAACTTTACATTTCAACAGGTTATACCTAGCACCCTTTTACACTCAACTAAGCGGAGAAAAGCCAAACCATGTCTTATTTAGAACCTTCGGAGTTCGTTACAAAAATGGTGGACTCGGGTGAGTCCAAAATTTATATGTCTACGAAGGATACGATCATCCGTGCCTATATGGCTGGCGCTGTGCTTGGGCTTGCGGCCATGTTTGCAATTACTGTGATGGTTAATACAGGATCACCTCTCCTTGGTGCGGTACTCTTTCCAGTCGGCTTTATCATGTTGTATTTGATGAAGTTTGATTTGTTAACCGGTGTTTTCACTCTCGTCCCTCTTGCCTGGCTTGATAAAAGGCCGGGGGTGACTATCAAACAAATTTTACGTAATTGGGGTTGGGTGTTCGTCGGTAATCTGGGCGGTGCATTGACGGTTGCAGTCATCATGTCCTTTATCCTGACCTACGGTTACAACATTGATGGCGGTGCGGTTGCGGACAAGGTCGGCCATATCGGCGAATCCCGAACCTTGGGCTATAAAGAACAAGGCCTTGATGGCTGGCTGACCATTTTTATGCGCGGCATGTTGTGTAACTGGATGGTTTCCATGGGCGTTGTGGGCGCTATGATCTCCACTTCAGCAACAGGCAAAATTGCAGCAATGTGGATGCCTATCATGTTGTTCTTCTATATGGGTTTTGAACATTCAATCGTTAATATGTTCTTATTTCCATTCTCTATGATCATGGGGGGCGACTTTACCATTGCCGATTACCTGATCTGGAATGAGTTGCCAACCGTACTGGGTAATCTGGTGGGTGGTTTGGTGTTTGTTGCATTACCGCTGTACTACACACATATAAAAACAAGCCCTGATCGTAAGATCAGCAAATAACTGTCGAGAAAACTCGACTTATGTCAAACCAATTAAGCATCGCCATCGGGCAAGGTTCTGATAAAGGCCGCAAGGATATCAATCAGGATTTTCATGGTGCCTATATACCGAAAGAGCCGCTACTCACTTCAAAGGGTATTGCGGTTAGTTTGGCGGATGGCATCAGCAGCAGTGACGTCAGCCAACATGCCAGCGAAATCGCTATCACCAATTTTTTGGAGGACTATTACTGTACGCCGGAATCCTGGACTGTAAAAACAGCAGTACAGCGCGTATTAAAAGCGACAAACTCCTGGTTATACCTGCAAACCCGCAATAGCCCCTATCGTTACTCCCCAGACAAGGGGTATGTATGCACATTCACCACGTTAGTGATCAAATCCAATACCGCGCATGTTTTTCATGCGGGAGACTCGCGAGTCTATCGTTTGGTTGAAAATAGTCTTGAGCAGATTACCGAAGACCACCGACTCTGGGTTTCAAAAGATAAAAGCTATCTCAGGCGTGCTTTGGGCATGAAAGATCAGCTTGAGCTGGATTATCAATCTTTCACTTTAGACGTTGGCGACGTTTTTATTCTGGCTACCGATGGTGTCTATGAATATGCGGATGATAAGTTCATCATCGAGATGGTCAAGACTCACAGCAGTGACCTGGATAAAGCCTCTTCATTAATTATCGAAGAGGCGCTCCAGCAAGGAAGTACGGATAACTTAACTGTTCAAATCGTCAAAATTGATCAATTACCCAGTCAGAATGCCGATGAGGTCTACCAGCAATTAACAATATTACCTTTCCCACCAGAGCTTAAGCCCCGAATGTCATTTGATGGCTATGAAATCATTCGTGATTTACGTATTAGTCATCGCAGCCATATTTATCTGGCTGTTGATATTGAGACCCAAGAGCAAGTTGTTTTAAAAATCCCCTCTGTTGATCTTCGGGATAACCCGGAGTACCTGGAACGTTTCTTGATGGAAGAGTGGGTTGCCCGCCGCATCAATAATGCCCATGTATTAAAACCTTGCTTACAAACACGGAAGCGAAATTATTTATATATAGTAACGGAGTTTATAAAAGGACAAACGCTAAAACAGTGGATGATTGATCACTCAGAGCCGAGTGTAGAAGAGGTTCGCGGAATTATAGAACAAATAGCCAAAGGCTTGCGTGCGTTTCATCGTCAAGAGATGTTTCATCAAGACCTCAGACCTGACAATATTATGATTGACAAAATGGGCGTGGTAAAAATTATCGATTTTGGCTCTGTTCGTGTTGCTGGCCTCAGAGAGGTAACAAGCCCAATTGAACAGCAAAACATTCTCGGCACGGCGCTATACACTGCACCAGAATATTTTCTGGGTGAAGTGGGCTCAGAACGCTCCGATCTATTTTCGTTAGGTGTCATCTGTTATCAGATGTTTTCAGGCGGACATCCCTATGGAACAAAAGTCGCGAATTCACGAACCAAAGCGGCTCAACGCAAATTGAAATATTGCAGCGTACTTGACGAAAATCGAGAAATACCCGCCTGGATAGATGAAGCGATTAAAAAAGCCGTGCATCCAGATCCGAACAAACGATACGACACGCTATCAGAATTTGTTTATGATATTCGCCATCCCAGTAAAGCATTTTTAAGCAAAACACGGGCACCGTTAATGGAACGTAATCCAGTGGCTTTCTGGCAGGGTATCTCATTCATTTTGGCCATCATTATTGTCATATTGCTGGCCAATCATTCATTGTAATCATTTCGCTACACAGCGATTTCGGCCGCTATTTTTTGCTTCATAAAGTGCTTGATCCGCTCGCTCAAAAACATCATCCGACAGATCTTCATGACTAAACTCTGAAACACCACAAGAGACTGTGATACTGACGGGATCATTTTTATAATGAAATTTTAGTTTCTCAACCTCTGTACGCAATTTGTTCGCAACAGCCACGGCATTATCAATAGTGGTATTTGGCATAATGACAACAAACTCTTCACCACCATAGCGTGCGACCATATCTGTTTCACGTACACTTTCATTCATTGTTTGTGCAATAGTCTGAAGCACTTTATCACCGGCCTTATGACCAAAGGTATCATTGATTTTTTTAAAAAAATCAACATCCGCCACCAGTATTGATAATGGCGCTTTGTAGCGTTTCCAGCGTGAATATTCATGTTCCATACGCTCATCGTATGCGAGACGATTAAAAAGACCCGTCAGCGCATCTTTTAATGCCGCTTCACGCTCTTTATGCATATTAACCCTAAGTTGAGCAGACTCTTTTTCTAATGTTTGCAAACGATCTGTCAACGCTTCTGTGCGTTTTTTAGCGTTATGGTTGCGTTGCTCTTCATGCTTAACAAACTGTTCCAGATTAGATGATATTGTTTCCATACGCTGCTGTATCAACAATTTAACCTGATCGAGATCAGCCGCCTCCTGAACACCGCTTTCAATACCACGAACTTGAGATTGCACCTGCTCATTTAATGCCTGACTATCTTCAAGCGAACTCTTATGTTCTATCTCTTCAGTCTGAAAATACGTTTCCAGCTCTTGCAAACGCTCTGTTAATTGGGAAAGAAATTTTGCAACATCTTTAATTTCTTCCTGAGCTTTTTTTCGTAACCCTGAAATGGCCTCAGCAATATCAACAATTAATGATGGCCATGCATCAGCATCAACCTCCTGTTCCAGACGCACTTTCAATCCATCGACCAAAATCGTTGATTCAGTGGGCACCTCTAATCGCTCTAATAATTGCAGCAAGACCTCATTGATACTTAAAATATTAGAAACTGATGATGATTGAATGGACTCTGCTTGCTTTTCTTCCAGATGATCTATTGTATCGATAATTTTTTTGATAGAGGCTTTCAGTTGATCACCATCATCACCATCCCGAATATCACTTCGTAATGTTTCCAGTTGTTGATCAATTTCTGGTGCCATGCCCCCAGCAGCAATACACAAATGAGACAACGCACTGCGTAAAGTCTCCTCAACCTTCTGGTATGTAGCTTCTTTTACCTCCAGTTGATCAAGGCTGTCGTAATATCTGCTTTTCCACTTTTCAATTTGTGTTTTTTCATCAAGCTCGGTGGTCATGGTTGTCATCCCTAACAATTCCCAATTTTAATCCTCTA
>CAYXVC010000090.1:4613-8749 GCA_964468225.1 uncultured Gammaproteobacteria bacterium | reverse complement strand
GTGCCGCATTCTACACCCTACATTTCTTTCGTCAACTACTTTTTTCATTTATTTTCATTAAATACAAATTTTTCTTGTATCCATGGGGAAAACGAACACAAGCCATAAGCTATCAATCAGAAATATCTGCAGCTGCATCTTCTGTATTATGTTCAACCCAGCGCCGCCCTTCACTGGTAGATTCCTGCTTCCAAAACGGCGCTCGCTTTTTCAGGTAGTTAATAACAAAGCGGCAAGCATCAAAAGCCTCGGCCCTGTGCGCCGACCAAGTCGCCACCAAAACAATGGACTCATCAGGCTTAATCTCACCCACCCGATGAACAACCATCACATCAATGATATCCCAACGCTCCAACGCCTCATTGCAAACTTGCTCAATATGCTTTTCCGTCATACCCGGATAATGATCAAGCCACATGGTCGAAACTTCATGGCCATCATTAAAGTCTCGCATCGTACCAACAAAACTAACAACACCACCCGATTGGCCCGACTTTAAGCCCGCCTGGTATTTTTGAACTTCTGCATAAGGGTCAAACGCAGCATCTGTCACAACAACTTTCATACTACCCCCCCGTCACCGGCGGGAAAAAAGCAACCTCATCACCATCACTCAAAGAGTGGCTTTCATCCGTATATTCCATATTTACTGCTATTAAAATTCCATCAGGAATAGACTCATCAACAACTTTAGACCATACACTTGCAACGCTCACTGAAGCTTCATCAAACTCCAAAAGCTCCTCCGCTCGCCCTATACGATCACGCAAACTCGCAAAAAACTTCACTTTAATTTTCATGCAAACACCTCATGAACTCTATACTATTTTCTTCCAAACACCTGACTTGCCGCCTGACTTCGCCAGCAACCCAATACCATTCATCACCATACCTCGATCAACAGCCTTACACATATCGTAAATTGTGAGCAGCGCAATCTGAACTGCGGTAATGGCCTCCATTTCAACTCCGGTCTTACCACTACACCGCACTGTCGCAACGCAATACACAGCATTGCTATCGGGTTCAGGCGTCAAATCGAGCTCAACAGCCGTAATACTGATGGGGTGACACAATGGAACTAATTCGGATGTTTTTTTTGCCCCCATAATACCGGCTACTCGAGCAATACCCAGTACATCCCCTTTTTTATTTTCACCTTTCAATATAAATTCAAGAGTTTCGGGCTCCATAATAATGCGCCCATCAGCAGTGGCTTCTCTCACGGTGATGTTTTTATCACCAACATCAACCATATGAGCCTCACCTGCTGCATTAAAATGTGTCAACTTTCCCATAAAATTCCCATTAATCAAATCAAACCTGTTAAAAAATGCTAAACACAGATTGCTATCTGCGCTCAACCACCAATCTGAGTCATACTTGTTCTTGGTTGACGCAAACCATCCAGATTAATCATTTTTTGGTCTGACATTTTTTTTGCTTCAAACCCATCTATTGCTTTTTCACCATACGCTTTCCGTAACAACGCAACAATCTGCTCATCATCACACCCACCTCGAATCAATCCCCGAAGATCGTAATCTTTATCTGAATACAAACAGTTACGAATAGCGCCATCAGCCGTCAAACGAATGCGCGAACAATTTCCACAAAGATTACGGGTAAACGCCGGAATAACAGCAATTTTTCCAGCGTATCCGGGCGTTTTAAAAATATAGTGCTCGGTTCGCGTTCCTGGCGCAGACTCCAGATCAGGATAAAAAGATTTAATTTGATCCACAATATTTTGAGCGCTGGCAAAATGATCACCACTCTCCCATATCTGATCTGCATCGAATGGCATAAACTCAATAAATCGCACAGTAACGGGAAGGTCTTTTGTCAACTCTGTAAATGCCAAAAGCTCATCTTCATTAAAGCCTCTCATTAAAACAACATTAACCTTAACCCGTTCAAACCCCAGCTTCACAGCCAGATTTATGCTCTCAAGAACCGATTCAATTCCATCGCGCCGCGTAATTTCCTTAAACTTCTCTGGATCCAGCGTATCCAGACTGATATTGACCCCCATCAAACCCGCATCAAGCAAATCTTTAGCCATACGAGGAAACAACAAACCATTCGTGGTTAAATGCACACCCTTGATGCCCACCGTGTTGTTCGCGCCCCTGACAAGGTCTACAATATCTTTTCTCATCAAGGGCTCACCCCCCGTATATCGAACTTTCTTAACCCCCAAACGAGCCAGCACTGCAATAGCACGCATCAATTCATCTGTGCTAAGAATCATATTTTTATCAGCAAATTCCACACCCTCTTCAGGCATGCAGTAGGTGCAACGCAAATTGCATTTTTCAATAACCGCAATACGCACATAGTCAAAAGTCCGACCAAAACGATCCTGCAACGGAGGAATACGCCTATCAATTTTTTCTAGCTGAACACCACAGCTGCTACTATCTAATTCATCATTTAGCACAGAATAAAACCTTTCTACATCATTTTAGCCGACTCGAAGATAGTGTAGAATCTTACAGTGAGCCAAAACAATTTACTACTGTAAATTTTTGACTAAAAATAAAATTTATCTCGACCAATACTTATGGGCACCTGCATATAACCAGCCCGAACCAACACCAAGAGATCATTAAAAAATGAAAAAAAAACACCTCATCTGGGCCTCAAAAAAACCTATGACAATGGCCCGATCTCACTGCCCAATCACATCGTACAAAGGGAAAATCTATCTCTTCGGCGGTGGTGGCCCAGACTTTAAAAGCCTTGACTCAGTTATAGCCTACGATACTGACAACGAAATTTGGGAAAAGTGCACAAAAATGCCAACACTCCGCTCTGGAGCTGTTGCCATCGCAAAAAACGACAAAATTTACGTGATGGGCGGCGGCTTTAAACAGGCTGACGGAAACTTCAAATTCCTTAATACTGTTGAAATTTATCACCCGGAATCCGACTCATGGGAGACTGGCCCTGACCTTCTTATGCCGCACGATTACCCTGCCGCCGCTGTACTTGATAACTATATTTACGTCTTGGGCGGACACCACCCTGACGCAACTCGCGGCGGCCCCAAAACAGATCCTGGCTTTGATTTTTGCGAGCGACTCGACCTGGAAACCAACAAATGGGAAGAGCTACCTCCTTTGCCCACAGCCCGATTTGCTCTTGCCGCAGTCACCTGCGATAAAAAAATCCACGTAATGGGAGGAGTTGCATTCACCCCGGAAGGCTTTAACAATTTCACCTGCATCGAAACGTTTGACCCCATCAAAAATTCCTGGCAAACAGATACATCATTCAAGCTCCCATGGCCAGCAGCAGGCCACGGAGCTGCGACACTCGACGACGACATCTATGTATTTGGCGGATACAGCGATGATGATATCGGCGATCATGGCGCAGTTTACAACATGAAAACAAAAGAGTGGCAGAAACTCCCTCCCATGCCAACGCCTCGCGCAGCCATGGGAGTGACAACAGCAGACAACACCATCTACATCATGGGCGGCTGGGCTGATGATGGCCGCACACCCATTCCTGACATTGCTACGCTGAAAGTATAGATTGCAGCAATAAATGGATGATTTAACACTACAACGCTACAGCCGGCACATACTGCTTCCACAAATTGACCTTGCAGGACAAAAAAAGCTGGAGCGCTCTCGAGCCCTGATTATAGGGCTCGGCGGACTTGGCTCACCCGTCGCACTCTATCTTGCCAGCAGTGGCATCGGGCATCTTGTGATTTGTGATACCGATGATGTCGAAATTAGCAATCTACAACGCCAAATTATTCATACCACCCAAACCATAGGCCAGCAAAAAACTGAATCTGCACAAAAAATGCTGCGGGCACTCAACCCACACGTCGAAGTCACCACTATCAGCGAATCACTCCGTGGCCATTCCCTGCAAAACCAAATTAAAGCCGCTGACATTGTTATTGATGCCAGCGATAACTTTAAAACCCGCTTTGAAATTAACAAAGCCTGTGTCACGAACAAAACCCCTCTTATCTCAGGAGCCGTTATACAGATGAGCGGACAAGCAACAGTTTTTGATAGTCGCAGTAAAAACAGCCCTTGCTATCAATGCCTTTACCCTGACAATGACATTGAACAAACAGACAACTGCAACGCAAACGGCGTACTCGC
>CAYXVC010000090.1:0-4513 GCA_964468225.1 uncultured Gammaproteobacteria bacterium | reverse complement strand
TAAAAGAACATGAACCATTTGAAGTTGCGCTGCGTCGCTTTAAACGCACCTGTGAAAAAGCAGGCACTTTATCTGAAGTTCGCCGCCGCGAATATTATGAAAAACCAACTTCTGTACGTAAACGTAAAGCAGCTGCGGCCGTTAAACGCCAAATGAAAAAAGTTGCTCGTGTTCAGCGCAAGCATGTCCGCCTATACTAATATTTTGAGCCTGTCTCAGGACAATTTAAGCTTCGATTAGATATGAAAAAACGTATTTTAGACGATATAAAAACAGCAATGCGCGCCAAAGATAAAGGCCGCCTTGGTGTGTTACGTCTGATTTCATCTGCAATCAAGCAGCGAGAAGTGGACGAACGCATTGAACTTGATGATACCCAAGTCATTACAGTGCTGGAAAAAATGCTCAAGCAACGACGTGATTCAATTGAGCAATTCACCGCAGCGAATCGCCAGGAATTGGCAGACATAGAGAAAAAGGAAGTTGAAATTATTCAGAGCTACATGCCCAAGCAACTCAGCGATGAAGAAATTTCCACCCTGATTGATGATGCCATTGCAAGCACCGGTGCAACTTCTGCTAAAGAGATGGGGAAGGTGATTGGGATTTTACGCCCGAAACTGCTCGGCAAAGCTGATATGGGCAGTGTCAGCAGCAAAATAAAACAAAAACTGCAAGGTTAGCCAGCCCCTGCATGAGCGGCAGGATTCCACAATCATTCATTGATGACCTTGTCAGTCGCGCTGATATTGTTGATATCGTCAATGCACGCGTCACACTGCGCAAAGCAGGCCGGGAGTTTTCAGCCTGCTGTCCGTTTCATAACGAAAAAACCCCCTCATTTACTGTCAGCAGAGAAAAACAGTTTTATCACTGCTTTGGCTGTGGTGCGCATGGCACTGCAATCAGCTTTCTCATGGAATACAATCACATGACTTTTGTCGATGCAATTGAAGAGCTTGCATCGAACCTTGGATTGGAAGTCCCTTATGAAAACACCCATGACCCCAAAAAGGCATCCAACGATGATCTTTATGCGTTACTGAAACAAGCCAACAATGACTATCAGGAACAACTTCGCAATCACTCAAGCGCTAAAAAAGCGATTGAATACCTGAAAGTTCGAGGACTCTCCGGCAAAACCGCCAAAGAATTTTCAATCGGCTATGCCCCGCCAGGCTGGGATCACTTGAGGCAACGACTTGGCCAGGGAGATCACAAACAAAAACAGCTGACTCTCTCCGGCATGCTAATAGAGAATGAAGATGGAAAACGGTATGACCGCTTCCGCGATCGCATCATGTTTCCAATCAGAGATCGTCGTGGACGCACCATAGGATTTGGTGGCCGAGCTTTAGGCGATGACAAACCAAAATATCTTAACTCACCGGAAACCCCGCTTTTTCACAAAGGAAAAGAGCTTTACGGCCTCTTTGAAGCCCAACAAGCACTGCGTAAAATCACCCGACTTCTCGTCGTCGAAGGCTACATGGACGTGGCCTCTTTAGCAGAGCATGATATTCGTTATGCCGTGGCAACATTAGGAACCGCCACTACTCGAGAACATTTATCACTACTATTTCGCACCACGGATACAATTATTTTTTGCTTTGACGGTGATCGGGCAGGTCGGGAAGCTGCCTGGAAAGCATTACAGGTTGCCTTGCCAACGATCCATGAAGGAAAACAGATTAATTTTATGTTTTTGCCTGATGGCGAAGACCCTGATTCCCTCGTACAAAAAGAAGGGCGTGAACCGTTTGAAGCTCGCATCAATCAAGCTCAGCCGTTGTCTGAATTTATTTTTGATCGCTTAAGCCAGGATGTAGATACTTCAACAATCGATGGACGTGCCCGCCTGACTGAACTGACCCGCACTTTACTCTCCCAGCTTCCAGGCGGAGTATTCAAACACATGCTCACCGAGCGATTAGCAAAGATCGTTGAGGTTGACTCTGAGCGACTGACTACATTTATCACCCCACACGAACGCCCTCAGCGCCCAAAACACCACCGAAAAAACAAGAGCCAACTCTCCCCTGTGAGCTTCATCATTGCACTTCTACTGCAACGACCCGACCTTTCCATACTCGCACATGATGCAGAGCTGGATCTTGACACAGAAGTTCCAGGCCTCCCTTTACTTATCGAACTACTTGAATTATTGAGAAAGAACCCCACCTTACAAACAGGCGCACTACTGGAGCATTGGCGAGATCAAGAGGAGAGTCGTCACCTGCTTAAGCTTGCACGATGGCAATTTCCTCTTGCAGAAGAGCATATGAAAAGTGAATTTCAGGGTGCTCTAAAACAGCTAAAAACCAAGCTAAATGAACAAATAACAGAACAATTACTACAAAAAGAGAGAGAAACAGGTCTTGATGCTACAGAAAAGGTACAATTACGCCATTTACTTACCCGTGGAACTTTCACTGATAACGACAAACTAAGATAGATCTAATGTAAGAACAATCCTGGAAATGAAATGGATTTCACAGAAATCACTGTTTTATTATATAATATGCAGTTTCATACCTTCACTTTAAGCATACAACATTAGTTAAAGTTGCAAAACCCATTATGAACCAACAAGAATCCCGTCTTAAGCTTCTTATTGCCAAAGGAAAAGAGCAAGGTTATTTAACCTATCGTGAGGTCAACGACCATTTACCAAACGATATCGTTGACCCTGATCAGATCGAAAGCATTGTTAACATGATCAATGACATGGGCATTACTGTGCATGATACAGCGCCAGACATGGATTCGCTGTTTATGCAAAACTCATCGACAGATGAAGATGCCGCGGAAGAAGCGGCTGCTGCATTAGCCAGTGTTAATAGTGAATTTGGTCGAACCACAGATCCAGTACGCATGTACATGCGCGAGATGGGCACTGTAGAGCTACTAACCCGCCAAGGCGAAATTGAAATCGCCAAACGCATCGAAAGCGGCATCAAACAAATGATTGCAGCATTTGCCACTCGCCCTGATATCATCGCTCATTTTTTAGCGCAGTATGAAAGAGTTGAAACGGGTGAAGGACGGCTGGAAGACCTTATTCTCGACTTCATAGACCCAAATGCTGTAGAAGATGAGGTTATCTTGACCGCAGCGCAACAAGCAGCGCTTGCAGAAGAAAGGGGTGAGGATGAAGAGGAGGAGGAAGGGCTTGATCCCGAAGAAGTAAAAACTCACCTGACCGAATTGCGAGGCCTGCACAAAAAAGCAAAGACTACCCTTAAAGACCATGGTTTTGCACACGAAAAATCGATCAGCGCACGCGCTGCCATGGCCGATAATTTTTTAAGGCTTAAAAGAACACCCAAATCAAATGATGTATTAGTCACACACATGCGCACCAACATCGGCAGCATTCGCGAACAAGAGCGCACTATCATGAGCTTGTGTGTTGCGCAGTCAAAAATGCCACGTAAAACATTTATCAGCACATTCCAAAAAAGAGAGACAGATTCAGCCTGGCTTGATGAACATATTCAATCCGGCGCATCGTATGCTGGTGCACTGAAATTACGACAAATTGAAATTCGCCGTGCGCAGAAAAAAATAGCAGAGATCGAACAAACAGCGCTACTGCCCATCAGTGTTCTCAAAGAGATTAGTCGCAAGCTCTCAATCGGCGAAGCTAAAGCTCGTCGTGCAAAAAAAGAGATGGTAGAAGCTAATTTACGCCTTGTTATCTCCATCGCTAAAAAATATACCAATCGAGGTTTGCAATTTCTTGACCTTATTCAGGAAGGCAACATCGGCCTGATGAAAGCTGTTGATAAGTTTGAATATCGCCGTGGCTATAAATTTTCTACCTATGCCACTTGGTGGATTCGCCAAGCCATTACACGTTCAATTGCTGATCAGGCACGCACTATCCGCATCCCGGTACATATGATTGAGACCATCAACAAACTCAACCGCATTTCACGCCAGATGTTGCAAGAAATGGGTCGCGAAGCTACCCCTGAAGAACTTTCTGAACGCATGGAAATGCCTGAAGATAAAGTGCGTAAAGTTCTTAAAATTGCCAAAGAACCTATTTCAATGGAAACTCCCATTGGTGACGATGAAGACTCAAACCTAGGCGATTTTATTGAAGATGCAAACACGATGCAGCCTGCGACCGCAGCAACGGTGCAAGGGTTGGGTGAAGCGACACAAAATGTACTCGAAAGCCTGACCGCCAGAGAAGCCAAGGTTCTGAGTATGCGCTTCGGTATTGATATGAATACCGACCACACACTGGAAGAGGTTGGCAAACAATTTGATGTCACCCGTGAGCGTCTCCGTCAAATTGAAGCTAAAGCGCTACGTAAATTACGCCATCCAAGCCGATCAGATAGATTACGTAGTTTTCTCGACTAAAAAAACAGGTGACGGAAGATATAAGCAACGTTATACTTCCGTCTGCTTTTTCGGGCCTGTAGCTCAGTTGGTTAGAGCAGTGGACTCATAATCCATTGGTCGAAGGTTCGAGTCCTTCCAGGCCCACCATTTACTA
>CAYXVC010000089.1:0-8899 GCA_964468225.1 uncultured Gammaproteobacteria bacterium | reverse complement strand
GGCGTATAGATCGGCAATAGTGGCCGGAAAGTGAGCCTCCCGTGCCAGCAGGATACCTTCGGCACAGCAGGTTAAATCGGCTTTGTTTTTTTCGGTGAGGGTGGGGACGGGGAAGGTGTTCCAGCCGAGGGTGTTGGTATACGAATAGTCAGTGCGCATTCTTGCACAGATACTAGCTACCCAAACAAGATTTAGTTTTGAGCAAATAATTGAAAGAGGCCAAATTTTAGAATATGTTATTCCAAATACCTTGTTGGATAAAATAGTTCCTGATGGCAAAAGTCCAGCAGGAAGATATTCACGATTTTCGGAGCTAATTACAGGAACACATATCGTTGCTTGTTCAGGTACAGGCTTTCGTTCATCAAAACGATGAGGCCAATTTGCTGCTACTCTTGTTGCCGCTTTCTTGCTATCAAGTCTAAATTTGCAAACAGCATCCATTCTACTTTTTAGACTGGGTATAACTTCTGCCTTGTTCACTTGATCATCATCTATCCATATGCAATAGCGATGTATACCCCTTATTAGTTCATATGAACCTACGAATGGGCGAATAAATAATTTTTTTTCATAATTATTTAGTCCAAGGGCAGGTAACTCTGATCTTTCGAGAAGAAGATGTCCACCGTCGGTTGGCGAATTACCGCGTTCCATTTTAGGTAAATTACTTAGGGGCTTTTGACTTGGAAAAACAACAATGTTTCCACCAGCCACTAAGTATGCGTTTATATTTGATGTTTGGCGAACAATCATTTCACCTTGCTCATCAAGACCAAACAACAACCGCAAAGGCCTTGGGTCTTTCGATAGCCCTACAATTACCACTGTTACTCCAGCATTTTGACTCGCAAGATTTGCCCATTTGAACGACGTGTATGTAAATGTAATTTCAGCTCTCGCTCCAAATATGGCAGGCCAAAGAATTGGTACTTGCTGCCCCTGACAGATGGAATTGGTACTTACAAAAGCAGATTGAGTATTTGTCACTAAGCCATAATCTGCCGCTTTCATAAACCAACCAGCAACGTAATCAAGTGACTTCCAGCCTTTTACGTGGCTGTCAAAAACACTTTTCATATCATCTTTTTGCTCAGAAACTTGCCACTTGCTACCTTTATAGGGAGGGTTACCACATATGTAAGTCTCCACCTCTTGTCCATCAAGCTCTATATCCGCCTGCTCTGGAATATCATCAAACAGATCCTTACGCACCTGTTCAACCGGCTTGGTCGGCGGACAGACTTCAAGCCAATTCATCCGCAAAGCATTACCCTGATGAATCTGGCCGGTCTTTTTCAGCGGCAGCACCAGCGCCTTGGCCTCCTTCTGCCCGATCAAACGCACATCACACTGGAACTCGGCAATCAGCAGGGAGAGCCGGGCAACCTCGACCGCAAAGTCCTTTAACTCGATGCCGTAAAAATTCTCTAGTTTGATCCGCGATTTTTGATTGGCTTCTTCGCGTCGGCGCAGGATTTCGGCTTCGATTTCGCGCATTTGGATATAGGCGATTACCAGAAAATTGCCCGAGCCACAGGCGGGGTCAAACACACGAATGTTGGCGATGCGCTTGCGCAGGTTTAACAGTTTGCGGGCGTTGTCTCCGGCCTTTTCCAGCTGCTCGCGCAGATCATCCAGAAACAGCGGGTTAAGTACTTTGAGGATGTTGGGCACGCTGGTGTAGTGCATACCCAGCTCACCGCGTTCATCATCATTGGCAACGGCCTGTATCATGGAGCCAAAGATATCGGGGTTGATCTCTTTCCAGTTCAGGCTGCCAGCATGCAACAGGTAAGAACGGGCAATGCGGCTAAAGTACGGAATCTCTTTGTTACCCGAAAACAGGCCGCCGTTGACGTAGGGAAAGGCATCGGCCCAGTTGCGCAGGTTAGCAGCTGCTCTATCGTCAGGGTGAATATCCATAGCACGAAACAGCTCTCCCAAAACATATTGGGTATTGTCTGAACGGCTGTCACTCATCTGATCAATCGTGGCAGTAAACAAATTGCCACTGTTGAAAATATCGGTATCTTCTGCGAAAAAGCAGAAGATCAAACGCGCCATGAAGTGGTTCATATCATGGCGGCGGACTTCGGTGGCCCAATCCTCATTGTCTTTCAGCAACTGAACATAGAGACGATTCAAGCGACCGGTGGCCTGAATGTCGATGGGGTTGTTGCGGATCTGCTTGACGGTGGTAATGCCCGCCAGCGGCAGGAAGAAACCGAAATGGTTGGGAAAATCGGGATAGGCGCAGGCAATCGTCTCGCCAGAGGTTAGCTCTTCCGCTTCCAGGTCGATGCCGTCGGTAGCCAGCACAAACCTGGCCTTTGCCTTGGCAGTCGTCGGGCTGGTTTTGAGTCTGCCTAAGGTTTTGGTCACGCTCCCCTCAGCACAAACCGCCATGTGAATATTACTGCGTTGCAGCACACCGCCCTCAATGTCTGATCTATTGGAGGAACCCGTTTTAAGACGCTTGATGGTCGTGGGCTTGTTACCAAAGGCTTCCAGAAAGGCAAAAGGAAATGCTTCCGCATCAAAGGATTGTGCGGCTAACTGAGAGATGGCTTCTTCTATTTCAACTGCATTCAATATTTCTTGCTCCAGTGAATCCCACCCTAAACCCCGCCGTTAAAAGTGATAGGCAATCCACATGGTTCAAAGCCCAAACACTCATACCCACCACCATGCTTTGGATAACCTAATTGATTGGAAACAACCTGAGTTTCCCCTCGAAAGTGACTATCACACTCATGTGTATGGCCATATACCCAAAAGTTAGGTTGATACTTGTCTATTAACGCCATCATATCCAAGGAATTAAACGCGGGTGATAAAGGACTATCACTATACTGAGTATTTGGGTTCGTCACAGGTGCATGGTGTGTAATGACAACTTTTGGGATCATCGAATCTATAACAAACCACTGGCTTATTTTTTCAAAAAATATTTCATGCATTTTCACCGTATGCTCTGGTTTTTTCTAATTTAATAGGAAGCGATTCAGTGGTGAATAATCACTTAGTGTCATGATATCTCCTGCTAGAATCATCACATCAGCATCACTTTTTTCCGGTGGAAGGAAATCACTACCAAACTCCAGATGCAAGTCGCTGTAACTAATAATTTTCATATGCCTGTTCTTATAAAGCAGTGGCGATTAATTCAGCACGAGGTTCAGCTTCGTTCAATGGCTACTCCACAGCTAGCATGTTCATAATCAAGCGAATCATGGTCTCTTTATTGGCTGGATCAGATTCCGCCACCAACAGCGTCAGTGCTGCCAGACCAATATCATTAATCACTGGTTCACCATTGTCACTCAATAGACGCGCATTTCGATTAAGAAAGTCCACAAACAAAAAGGCTGCACTGCGTTTATTGCCGTCGGAAAACGGATGATTTTTAATCACAAAGTAGAGCAGATGCGCTGCCTTGGCTTCTATAGTGGGATAGGCTGGTTCACCAAACACTGATTGATCCAGATTACCGAGAATTGAAGACAGCCCGTCCTCACGTTCACGGGCAAACAGATCGGTCGCCTCATTCCGTGCCATTAAATCAACCTTGAGGCTGGCCAGAGCAGCGCGGGCCTCATCCACGCTGGGCAACTCACCCCCAACCTGAACCTTGGGTTCACTGAGCAGACCTTCATCATAACGCTGCAACAGCAGAAAGGTTTGGGCATAACGAGTCACGATATCGACCAATCCCCTGCCACTATCCAATTGCAGCTCTGGGCTTTGGGCGGCTTTTCGCACCAGAGCCAACGCCGCCTCCAACTCACAGGCATTCTCTTCAAAGCGTTGGTGGGAGAGTGTCCAGCCTTGGGTCAGATGTTCGCGCAGGATGCGGGTGGCCCACTGGCGAAACTGCACCGCCCGCTTAGAGTTGACCCGATAACCGACGGAGATAATGGCATCCAGATTATAGAAATGGATATTGCGCCTAACCTGCCGTTTTCCCTCTTGACGAACTACCGAGGATTTCTCGGTAGTTGAACTCTCCTCCAACTCCATGTCTTTATAGATGTTTTTAAGATGCAAGCCGATGGTGTCGCTGTCTTTATCAAACAACTCAGCCATCTGCATCTGTGACAGCCAGACCGTATCACGCTTGCTGTCCAGCCGCACCTCCACCGCCTGCCCCACTTCCTGATAGATTATGATTTCATCCATACTCTTGTCATTCATGCGACCTCCTCCTTGAGGTTATTATTCCCTGCCGCTAACTCGCCAGAAAAGGCTTTTTGCAAGTCCAGATACTTGAAAAACAGCACCCAGGAAGTTTGCTCGGTGTAATCCGCCTCTTTCCAGAGCACGCCATCGATATTTTTAAAGATTTGTTTGAACATCTTTTACCTTATAATTATTGCCACAAAGAATTAAAGGGCAGCAAATATATATCTTTATCATAGGCAATGACACGGGGCGTATTACACAAAACAATGCCGCAGTGAAAATCTTCCCCTGTGGCTTGCTGTAATTCTTTGATTCCCGCTAAATCCTTATCCGTAATATTTTCCGCATGTTTGACTTCAATGGCAACCAGCTTATGCTGCCTTTCCAATACAAAGTCGACTTCTCTGCCGTCATTCGTACGATAAAAGCTAATATCCACTTTTTCACCCGTCGCATAATTAGCCTTCAGCAACTCAGAGAGCACAAAATTCTCTAACACATGCCCAAAGATATGCGGTTTATTTTTGGCAAGAAGCTCTGGTGAAGAACCAAGCAAATGACACAACAACATCGTGTCATGAAAAAATATTTTATTTGATTTAACCAGTCGCTTGGTAATGTTGCGATACCATGGTCTTAAACTGTTTGTTACAAAACTGTTATTTAAAAGCCCACGATAACTTCTTGTAGTGACCGCATTTAAACCAACCTCTCGGCCTATACTTGCATCATTAATCAGATTGCCAGCACGCGCAGCCAGAGATTGCAGTAGCACAGGCATATATTCTGCCTTCTCCAGATTATAAAGATGCCGTGGATCTTCAAGCGTGATTTTTTGTATGTAATTTTTAAACCAACTATCGACCATGTTTTCTGGCATATTAATCAGTTCTGGAAAGCTCGCTTTACACATTGTTGCAGGCAACGATACATTTTCAATATCAATATCAACAAAATCTTTTGTAAAGCATCGTTCCAGAAAATGCGAAGTTTGATTTTTTACCTCGCTGGCGCTGAGCGG
Organism: uncultured Gammaproteobacteria bacterium; assembly: GCA_964468225.1. Lineage (GTDB taxonomy): Bacteria > Pseudomonadota > Gammaproteobacteria > JAADGQ01 > JAADGQ01 > S141-38. The sequence continues at coordinate 3,693 of CAYXVC010000089.1, read as the reverse complement.
AAGCAATGTCAGTGTTGCCATGCGCCCCACCATCGCATCTGCAAGTTCTGGAATGGCCATCAAATTGGCAGAACCCGTCAACAAATAATGTCCATTCGCTGAAATATCGCTGCCAAGTGCCTCTTGCCGCTGTTCATCAACCAGTTTTTTAAGAGGACGAAACAGTTCACGCACCATCTGTACTTCATCAATAATCAATGGCGTACCTGATGCTTTGATATACCCCAATGGATTGCGCATAGCAGCTGCACGCTCCAACGTATCATCAAAAGTGATGAACTGAGCCTTAAAGCCTTTTGCCAATAACTCCTTTACCAAAGTCGTTTTTCCGGCCTGTCTCGGGCCATTAATATAAACAACAGGAAATGACTTTAAGGCATCCAGAATATGCGGTTGTAACTGTCTGTTAATAACTTTCATAACACCCTCCTTGCTTCACTAAAATCAAATTATACTTTCTAATATCGAAAAGCAACTTTTATATTTGAGAATATTTGGAAAATTAATTTATTGCTGATTTATATACCGGATACTTCATAAATTTGCAGATCGTAAGATACTGATACAGATTAATATCCTACCGCTGTATTCAGGAGTTTGTGGCTTTTGCATCGACGAAGCACGAGCGCCTCAAAGCAAATTGGAATAGCAATGATTTATATGCAATTGTCCTGTCCAGCCCTTCTATATATGACATCTTGCAAAAAGAAAATACGACATTTAACCACTATCGTCATACAATAGAGAATAACTGACTATATATTACAAACACACTGAGTTAAGCCGTGGCTAGTTCCGAACAGATAAAAGCACTATTACTCTCGCATCTGGCAAAAGATGAAGAGCGTTTTTTGTCTGTTGCTTTACAAATGGCGGCACACGAGGCTCGCAGCGGGCATGGAAAGCTTGCCCAAGATCTAAGGGACATCGTTGATAAAGCAAAAAAACAGAACAAGCCCAACACACCGACCCCAATTTCCAAAGGATTAAAAGACTCATCAGGGCTGCTATACGCCACAACACCCCACTTTCGGCTGACAGACCTGATCACTAAAAACGATGTTACAGACAAGCTTGTTCGTGTTATCCGCGAACAGCGCCATATCAGCAAATTAAAAAATCACGGCCTTTCACCCCGGCGCAAGCTGCTGCTCGTGGGCCCACCAGGAACTGGTAAAACATTCACCGCATCAGTTTTAGCTAGTGAGCTGGGCTATCCGCTATTCCAGGTTAGGCTTGATGCTGTAATCACTAAATTCATGGGCGAATCATCGGCAAAACTGAGACAAGTCTTTGATGCCATCAGCGAGGTAAGAGGGGTCTATTTTTTTGATGAGTTTGATGCACTGGGTTCTCAGCGGACAACGCCAAATGACGTTGGCGAGGCCAGGCGGATACTGAACAGTTTTTTGCAGATGCTTGAACAAGATGACTCCAACAGCGTCATTATCTGCGCCACCAACCATGCTGAGATTTTGGATTACGCCCTATTTCGGCGTTTTGATGATGTCATCCAATATCAACTTCCCGAAAAAGGCGAGATTGTTACCTTGCTAAAAAACAGGCTTCAGTCCTATGTCACAAAAAGATTCCCGTGGTCTAAACTCGCAACCAAAGCGGCAGGGCTGAGCAGTGCAGAGATCACACTTGCTGCCGAAGATGCTATCAAAGAACTACTTATTCACGAACACAAGACAATCAGCCCAAATATAATTGAACTCGCCATTAATGACCGCCGCGAGATGAGCTATCAAAAACACCGATAAGGAGACAGTGTGATTGATCGAAAGGATGCGAAACCACATTTTTTCCTTGGCCGAACAGGCAAACCTGAGTCATACACCTCAGTCTCAACTGGGGGTGGTAAAGAGCAGTCAACCCCTGAACAAAACCGCCAACAACATGGCTCGGCTCTCCTTGGCCAGCTTCAACAAATTCAAACCGATCAACAAACGCTAAAATCAGAGGCATCAGCCTATCCGCTGGAATCTGTCATCGGCATACAGATAGAGTTCGAAAGCTTTCCTGATATAGCCCTTGCTGTTGAAAGCCTTGCACATGAGAGACACAAAATTGAACTGTTGAACGTCATTCATCGCGAAGATAAAACCTTCGCGACTATTTTTGTGCCTGAAGGAAAGCTTTCTACCTTTGAAAAGAAGCTACATGACTATCTTTCTGAAAAAAAGAACAAGAACGGCGGTGCTATTGATAATCGTCCGCTAATTGATGCCATACGGTCATTTAGAGTGGCGGCGCTAGAAGCCCTTTGGACAGATGACCTCGACCAACTTCCCGATAATACCGAACAGGGCTTTTGGTGGGAGGTATGGCTGCCGGTTCGTGGGAATAGGCAAGGTGTTATCCACGACTTCACTTTGTTAGCAAACGCGATAGGAATAAAGGTATCACCACAATCTCTACGTTTTCCAGAAAATTCAGTATTACTGGCCAAGGGTAATCGCCGTCAGTTTTCACAAAGTGGTTTGTTGCTAAATACCATTTCAGAGCTACGCAAAGCAAAAGAGACCACCGCATTTTTCGACGAGATGCCTGCTAATCAGCAACAAGAATGGGCGGATGAACTACTGAGCCGTACTTCGTTTTCAGAGGTCACTGATACAACGCCCTACGTATGCATATTAGATACGGGTGTGAACATAGGACATCCATTACTAAGCCCTGTGATTGGCAGTGAAGATCAATTCTCCCTTGATGAAAGCTGGACAGGCACAGATGATAATGGGCATGGAACCGGTAGTGCAGGCCTGGTTGCTTGGGGTGATTTAACTTCTGTGCTCGAAGATGACTCAGCGATTAAAATACATCATCGCTTAGAGTCTGTAAAAACACTACGCCATCACCTAGATAACGAAGGAAAGCATCTTGGCATCGTTACCGCTGATAGTATTTCCCTACCCGAAATCGACAGCCCATTTCGAACAAGAGTCTTCTCAATGGCGTTATCAGCAATGGATGCTAGAGACCGGGGCAGACCATCGGCCTGGTCCGCGACAGTAGATAGCTTGTCAGCAGACTATCTCGGCGAGAATGAAAACCCCCGAATCATCGTGCTGCCAACCGGCAATTCTTGCAGCAACCCTATAGAGATTTCTGACTATCCCGATTACAACATTGTTCGAGATATACACGACCCTGGTCAAGCATGGAATGCCATAACTGTAGGTGCTTACACGAACAAGGTAACAATCACCGAAGAAGATAGCTCAGATTACACCGCCCTTGCCCCCTTTGGTGGCCTATCCCCCTTTAGCTCTACATCAACCACATTGGAACCGTCCACCCCGATCAAACCAGAAATTGTATTTGAAGGTGGAAACGTTGGAGTAAACCAACATGGTTGCCTATCTTTTCCCAGCCTTGATCTTTTAACCACTCACAATGAAATCACAACAAGGCTGTTTTCCACCTTCAACGCAACAAGTGCTGCCACGGCACTCGCCAGTCGGTTTGCCGCTGAAATATATGTTCAGTATCCGGAACTCTGGCCAGAAACGGTGCGGGCACTAATGGTTCATTCAGCCCAATGGACTGATGCTATGCGCAAACAATTTTCACATGGGAGCACATCACGCCAGCAAGCACAGCATCAAGTCCGCTGTGTAGGCTTTGGCGTACCCAATTTAGACCGTGCGCTTTGGAGTGCCAATAATTCACTCGCGCTGGTTATAG
>CAYXVC010000088.1:0-8969 GCA_964468225.1 uncultured Gammaproteobacteria bacterium | reverse complement strand
GAGAAGGTGGCCGTACCGTGGGTGCGGGCGTTGTTGCAAAAATTATTGAGTAATAGAGATGACAAACCAAAAGATTAGAATTAGCCTGAGTGCTTTTGATCATCGTTTGATCGATTTTTCTGCCGCAGAAATAGCGGAGACGGCTAAGCGTACAGGGGCGCGTGTTGTAGGCCCTATTCCTTTGCCGACTCGCAAGGAAAAATTTACGATTTTAATTTCACCTCATGTCAATAAAGATGCGCGTGATCAGTATGAAATTAGAACTCATAAGCGTTTGATTGACATTGTTGAACCAACAGAAAAAACAGTTGATGCGTTGATGCGCCTTGACTTGGCTGCTGGTGTTGATGTTCGTATTAAACTCAATTAATTAAATTGACTGTTTGTAGAGGATGAGATCGATGGCGATCGGATTGGTAGGGCGAAAGCTCGGAATGACTCGAATTTTTACTGAAAATGGTGCTTCCATTCCAGTGACTGTGGTAAGTATTGGGTCAAACCGCATAACACAAGTTAAAACTCTGGAAAATGATGGCTATAGTGCGCTGCAGGTAACTACCGGTGAGCGCCGTGCTTCTCGTGTAACAAAGCCTATGGCAGGTCACTATTCAAAGGGTGGTGTTGCTGCAGGTCGTGGTTTGTGGGAGTTTCGTATAGATGAAGCTGATATTTCAGCTTTTGAAGTCGGAGGAGCTCTGGATGCGACATTGTTTGAAGAAGGTCAGAAAATTGACGTGATTGGTACAACAATAGGTAAGGGTTTCGCTGGAACGATCAAGCGTCATAACTTCTCTATGGGTGATGCGACTCATGGAAACTCGTTGTCTCATCGAGCACCTGGTTCAATCGGTCAGTGTCAAACACCTGGGCGAGTATTTAAAGGCAAAAAAATGTCTGGCCATATGGGTAATGTTCGACGCACAATTCAAAATCTTGAAGTTGTTAAGGTTGATTCCGAGCGGAACTTTATTTTAGTTAAAGGGGCTATCCCTGGAGCTAAAAATGGTGATGTCATTATTCAGCCTGCAGTTAAAGCTAAGAAATAGTAGGAGTTACCTGTGGAATTAACAATTCATAGTTTTGGTGGTGGCGCAAAAAAAGATGCGCTTACGGTGTCGGATGCGGTGTTTGATAGCAGCTTTAATGAGCCATTAGTGCATCAGGTAGTTACTGCGTATTTGGCGACAGCTCGTAGTGGAACTGCTGCGCAAAAAACACGCTCACAAGTCAGTGGTGGTGGTGCTAAGCCGTTCCGTCAGAAAGGAACGGGCAGAGCACGAGCAGGAACAATACGCAGCCCTTTGTGGCGTTCAGGTGGTATAACTTTTGCAGCCTCGACGCGAGATTATAGTCAGAAAGTGAACAGGAAGATGTACATTCGTGCGTTTCGTTCAATTTTTTCTGAATTAGTAAGGCAGGAACGTTTAACGGTTGTTGAAGATTTTTCAATTGATGCACCCAAAACCAAAGTTTTAATTGAAAAGCTTAAAGGAATGGGGTTAGGCAAAACGTTGCTGATTCAAGATGTGGAAAGTGCTGATCTCGAGCTGGCATCAAGAAATATTCCTGATGTTTTAGTGGTTAATGTGAAATCGCTCTCTCCTGTGGCATTAGTTGGTTTTGAGAATATTCTTGTCTCAAGCAGTGCGTTAAAGCTTATAGAGGAGAAATTTTCATGAACAAAGAGCGTTTATTAAGTATTATTTTGGCTCCTGTTGTTTCAGAAAAAAGCACAATCTGCGCAGAGTCAAGTAATCGATTCGTTTTTAAAGTGGCAAGAGAATCAACAAAGCCGGAAATTAAACAGGCTATAAAATTACTGTTTGATGTTGATGTAGAGTCAGTGTCAACGAGCAATGTAAAGGGTAAGCGCAAGCGGTTTGGTGCAATTCAAGGGCGCCGTGCCCATTGGAAAAAAGCCTTTGTTAAGCTTAAAGCAGGTCAGGATATAGACTTTTCACTGACATAAGTCTCTCCTATTAGTAGTTGAATTTTGAAATTTACGGAAGTTTAAAATGGCGTTAGTCAAAGTAAAACCAACATCTGCAGGGCGTCGCTTTGTTGTTAAAGTGGTCAATCCTGATCTCCATAAAGGAGCGCCACATGCCCCGCTTTTAGAAAAACTATCTAAAAGTGGCGGGCGTAATAATAATGGGCGTATTACCGTTCGTCATCGTGGTGGCGGTCATAAGCGTCATTATCGAATTATCGACTTCAAGAGAACAAAAGATGGTGTTCCAGCTCAGGTGGAACATATTGAATACGATCCAAATCGTACAGCAAATATTGCATTGCTCTTGTATGTTGATGGTGAAAGGCGTTATATTGTCGCGCCTGACAAATTGAAGGTGGGCGATGAAGTTGTTTCTGGCCCGGAATCACCGATTAAAACAGGAAACTGCCTGCCTTTACGTAATATTCCGTTAGGTACAGTGATTCATTGTATTGAAATGAAAGTTGGGAAAGGTGCTCAGATGGCAAGAAGTGCTGGGTCATCGGCTCAGCTGGTTGCTAAAGAAGGCGTTCATGCAACATTGCGATTGCGTTCAGGTGAAATGCGTAAAATACGTATTGAATGCCGTGCTGTGATTGGCAGCGTGGGCAATGCAGAGCATAGTTTGCGCTCTTACGGAAAAGCGGGCGCTAAACGTTGGAAAGGTATACGTCCGACAGTTCGGGGGGTTGTTATGAACCCGGTAGATCATCCGCATGGCGGTGGTGAGGGGCGGACATCTGGTGGTCGTCATCCGGTCACTCCATGGGGCGTTCCGACAAAAGGTTATAAGACACGAAAAAACAAGCGCACAGATAGTTTGATTGTATCTCGTCGTAAAAAACGTTAAATAAAGTAAGTTAATATAGGAGCTTGTATAGGTGCCACGTTCAATTAAAAAAGGCCCTTTTGTCGACCTTCATCTAGCGAAGAAGATTGATAAGGCCATTACAGAAAATAATAAACGTCCCATTAAAACATGGTCCAGACGTTCAATGGTTACACCAGAAATGCTGAGTTTAACTATTGCTGTACATAATGGCCGCCAGCATGTTCCTGTATTGATCACTGAAAATATGGTTGGGCATAAGTTGGGTGAGTTTGCAGCAACGCGCACATATCGTGGTCATGTCGCTGATAAAAAAGCGAAAAAATAGCGGAGCAGTTAGATGGAAACAATAGCAAAATTGAGAAATGCTCATATTTTGGCGCAAAAAGTACGTTTAGTTGCTGATATGATTCGCGGTGTGCCTGTAGATCGTGCAATTAATACATTGAGTTTTAGCACTAAAAAAGCAGCAGCCATTATGAAGAAGGTTCTTGAGTCTGCAATAGCTAATGCTGAACATAATGATGGTGCTGATATTGATGAGTTGAAAGTATCTCGGGTGTTTGTTGATGAGGCGACGACACATAAAAGAATGCGTGCACGAGCTAAAGGTCGTGCTAATCGTATTCTGAAAAGAACGAGCCACATTACAGTCGAAGTTTCAGATAAATAAGGCGAAAAAGATTATGGGACAAAAAGTACACCCCATTGGAATGCGACTCGGTATCGTCAAAGAATGGACATCAACCTGGTATGCAGATTCAAAAAATTATGCGGATAACTTGCATAATGATTTGTTGGTACGTGAGTTTATTCGTTCCAAGCTTAAAAATGCGTCTGTCAGTCGTATTCAAATTGAGCGCCCAGCAAAAAATGCACGAATCACTGTTCATACCGCGCGTCCGGGTATAGTCATCGGCAAGAAAGGCGAAGATATTGAGTCTTTGCGCAAAGATGTCAGTAAAATCATGGGGATTCCGGTTCATATTAATATTGAAGAGATAAGGAAACCCGAGCTTGATGCATACCTTGTTGCTGAGGGTATTGCACAGCAGCTGGAAAAAAGAATTATGTTCCGCAGAGCTATGAAGCGCGCTGTTGCGAATACAATGCGCTTTGGTGCGAAAGGCATTCGTATTAATGTCGCTGGGCGTTTGAATGGTGCGGAAATAGCACGTACTGAATGGTATAGAGAAGGTCGGGTTCCTTTGCATACACTACGTGCTGATATCGATTATGGTACGGCAGAAGCACATACCACATATGGGATTATTGGCGTGAAAGTTTGGATTTTTAAGGGTGAAATTTTTGGTACTCCCGAAATTGCACCACGAAAAGAAGCTAAATCCAAGCACACAGCAAAAAAGTAAGAGAGTTAAGTCGCGATGTTGCAACCAAAAAGAACTAAATTTCGTAAACAACATAAAGGTCGAAATCGTGGTTTGGCTACGACTGGCAATAAAGTCAGTTTTGGTGAATACGGTTTAAAGGCTACGACACGTGGAAGAGTGACCGCGCGTCAAATTGAAGCCGCTCGAAGAGCTATGACGCGTCATATTAAACGTGGTGGTAATATTTGGATTCGTATATTTCCTGATAAACCTATTTCCAATAAACCGTTAGAAGTTCGCATGGGTAAAGGAAAAGGCAACGTGGAGTATTGGGTAGCACAGATTAAACCCGGTGCTGTGATGTACGAAATGGAAGGTGTTTCGGAAGAAATTGCTCGTGAGGCGTTTAAGCTGGCAGCAGCAAAACTACCTGTTAAAACAACTTTTGTAACTCGGATGGTGATGTGACTATGCAAGCAAGCGAGTTGAGAGATAAAAATATAAATGAGCTAAATGATGAACTTTTGGCTTTGCGTAAAGAGCAGTTTAACCTAAGAATGCAAAAGGCAACGGGTCAAATGACTAGTAATCACTTGATTAAAAATGTGCGTCGAAATATTGCTCGTGCAAAAACCGTTTTAAAACAGAAAGTGAGTGAGTCGGCATGAGTGAAAACAGTAAAATATCTCGTACTCTGGTTGGACGGGTTGTCAGTGATAAAATGGATAAGACGATTACCATCCTTTTGGAGCGTAAGTTGCCTCACCCGATTTATAAAAAATATATTCGTCGCTCAACTAAGTTGCATGCTCATGATGAAAAAAACGAATGTAAAATTGGCGATTTGGTCTCAATTGTTCAGTGTCGTCCATTATCAAAATCTAAAAGTTGGCGCTTAAATGAAATTGTTAAGCAAGCAGCTGATTAGAAAGTGATTTGTATAAATAAAGAGTTAAAGCTGGAGTATAAAGTGCCATGATACAGATGCAATCAATGTTGGATGTTGCTGACAATAGTGGAGCGCGCCGACTTATGTGTATTAAAGTGCTTGGCGGGTCACATCGGCGGTATGCCGGGGTTGGTGATATTATTAAAGTCAGCATAAAAGAAGCGATGCCACGCGGTAAAGTTAAAAAAGGTGATGTTTATAGTGCAGTGGTTGTGCGCACTAGAAAAGGTGTCCGACGTTCTGATGGTTCTCTGATTCGTTTTGATGGAAATGCTGCAGTATTGCTGAATAGCCAAAAACAAATGATTGGAACACGTATATTTGGCCCTGTAACGCGTGAGTTACGCGGCGAAAGCTTTATGAAAATTATTTCATTGGCTCCCGAAGTTCTTTGAGCTCTGTTAGGTATTATTAGTAATGCGCAAAATTAAGAAAAATGATGATGTAATAGTCCTTGTTGGTAAGGATAAAGGTCAGCGGGGTACGGTACTCAGTGTAGGGGCGGATGGTCGAGCAATGGTAGAAGGGATTAATATGGCGAAACGCCATACTAAGCCTAATCCCAATGCTGAGCAGCCTGGTGGAATTATTCACAAAGAGATGCCCATTCAGCTTTCTAATATCGCTTTAGTTAACCCTGAAACGAACAAAGCTGACAGAGTTGGTTTTAAAGTGTTGGATGATGGCCGTAAAGTTCGTTATTTTAAATCCAATGGCGAAGTTGTTGACGTCTAATCGCAGGTAGCATGATGGCAAGATTAAAAGAGTATTATTTAGAAACAGTTGTTCCAAAGCTTATGGAGCAATTTAAATATAAAAATATTATGGAAGTCCCGAAAATCACTAAAATCACTCTGAATATGGGTGTGGGTGAAGCGGTCGGTGACAAAAAAGCAATGGTCGGTGCCGTTGATGATATGACTAAAATATCCGGGCAAAAGCCTGTTATTTGTAAGTCAAGAAAATCGGTAGCAAGTTTTAAAATACGAGACGATATACCTATCGGTTGTAAGGTTACATTGCGTCGTGAGCGTATGTATGAATTTATTGATCGTTTGGTAAATGTTTCTATTCCCAGAATTCGTGATTTTCGCGGTTTGAATGCTAAGTCTTTTGATGGCAGGGGGAATTACAGCATGGGTGTGCGTGAGCAAATCATGTTTCCAGAGATTGATTATGATAAAATTGATGCTTTGCGAGGCATGGATATTTGCATTACAACATCAGCTAAAAACGATGAAGAGGGAAGAGCTTTACTTGAAGCGTTTAACTTCCCATTGAAAAAATAGAGGGTAAAAGATGGCTAAGCTTTCAATGGTTAACCGAGAGGTTAAGCGGAGTAAGACGGTTGAAAAATTTGCGGCTAAGCGTGCAGAATTAAAGTCGCGTATGTTTGATGAGTCTTTGACTGATGATGAGCGTTCTGATGCCTATCGAAAGTTCCATTCGTTGCCGCGTGATTCAAGTGCGGTAAGGCAGCGTAATCGCTGTCGAGTGAGTGGTAGGCCGCATGGGTATTATCGTAAATTTGGTCTGGCACGCAATAAACTTCGCGAAGCTGCAATGCGAGGTGATGTTCCAGGGCTTGTTAAAAGCAGTTGGTAATTAATGATTGTTGTAACTCTCTGAAAATACAGAGAGCAGATATAAAGTAGGATTTATTAAAATGACTATGACTGATCCAATCGCGGACATGCTTACGCGTATTCGCAATGCGCATATGGCTCAAAAAATTGAGACCAGCATGCCATCTTCAAAAATAAAGAAAGCGATTGCAAAGGTGCTTATTGAGGAAGGTTATATTGAGAGTTTCAATGTAACCGAAGAGTCTGGCAAGCCAGCTTTGAACCTGACCTTGAAGTACTATGAAGGAAAGCCGGTTATAGCGAGTATTGATCGTGTAAGTAAGCCAGGTTTACGGATTTATAAAGGTAAAAGCGAAATACCTAAAGTAATGTCTGGTTTAGGAATTGCTATTGTCTCTACCTCTGGCGGGGTTATGACAGATAAAGCTGCTCGTGCTGCCGGTCTTGGTGGCGAAGTTTTGTGTTATGTTTCATAACAGGTAGAAACAAAATGTCCAGAATTGCAAAAAGCCCGGTTAACATCCCAACAGGTGTTCAAGTGGCACTAAAAAATAGTGAAGTAACTGTAAAAGGCCCTAAAGGTGAGTTGTTTTTTAAAATTCATCACTCTGTGGATGTTTTACAGGATGGGGATGTGTTAAAGTTCGCCCCCAAAAAGCCTTCATCAGGTTTGGCTTTAGTCGCGACAACCCGTTCTTTGTTGAATAATATGGTTGTAGGAGTGACGGCTGGGTTTGAAAAAAAATTAGAGTTGGTTGGGGTTGGCTATCGTGCGCAATCCAAAGGAAAACAACTGAGTTTATCTCTAGGTTTTTCTCATCCTGTTGAATATACGGTTCCAGAAGGAATTGTTATTGAAACACCGAGTCAAACTGAAATTTTGATCAAAGGTCTGGATAAACAGAAGGTCGGACAGGTGGCAGCAGATATACGAAGCTATAGACCGCCTGAGCCATACAAAGGAAAAGGGGTTCGTTATTCAGACGAAACTATTGTTCGAAAAGAAGCCAAGAAAAAATAAGGGTTTGTAGTGAATAAAAAAACTTCTCGTATACGTCGGTCTCGCCGTGGGCGTGCAAAAATAAAGGCGCTTGGTATGCACCGCTTGTGTGTTAACCGTACACCTCGTCATATATATGCCCAAATTATTGCTCCTTCTGGTTCAGAAGTGTTGGCCTCTGCGTCTAGCCTTGATAAAGAGGTTAAAGGAAGTATCTCTTCCGGTGGTGGTAATGTTGATGCGGCTGCGGTAATTGGTAAAATTATTGCAGAGCGCGCAAAATCAGCAGGCATTGAACGTGTTGCGTTTGATCGCTCTGGTTATAGATATCATGGTCGTGTTCAAGCGCTTGCCGAAGCGGCACGCGAGCATGGTTTGAAAATTTAAAGGGCTTAAGTAATGGCGAATGTGAACTCTCAAGTATCCGATGGGCTGGTAGAAAAGCTTGTTAATATCAGACGAGTAGCTAAAGTGGTTAAAGGTGGTCGTCAATTTGGTTTTTCTGCATTAACAGTTGTTGGTGATGGTGAAGGCCGAGTTGGTATTGGGCGAGGTAAAGCCAGAGAAGTTCCGGCTGCGATTCAAAAAGCAATGGAAGATGCTCGCCGTAATCTGAAAACAATTAGCCTTAAGGGTAGTACGCTGCAATATGCTATTACCGCCCATTATGGTGCAACAAAAGTCTTTATGCAGCCTGCCTCGGAAGGTACCGGAATTATTGCCGGTGGTGCAATGCGTGCAGTTTTTGAGGTGCTTGGTGTCAAAGATGTTCTTGCAAAAAGTATTGGTTCTACGAGCCAGATCAATGTTGTGCGCGCAACAATTCGTGGCTTGGAAGAGATGATGGATGCGGAGTCTGTCGCACTTAAACGCAATAAATCTATTGAAGATATTCTGGAGTAAAAGTCATGTCAAAGAGCACACTCAGCATTACGCTGGTTCGTAGCCTGGCTAAACGATTACCATCTCATAAAGCGTGTGCTCGCGGTTTAGGGATTCGTCGTATGCATCAAACTGTTGAAGTAGAAGATACCGCTTGTAATCGTGGAATGGTAAATAAAATTTCCTACATGCTTAAAGTTGAGGGTAAATAATGCACTTAAATACAATAAAGCCGGCTTTAGGTAGTAATAAAGCTGCCAAGCGTGTGGGTCGTGGTATTGGTTCAGGTAATGGCAAGACATGTGGGCGCGGTCATAAAGGGCAGCGTTCTCGCTCAGGTGGATTCCACAAAGTTGGTTTTGAAGGCGGTCAAATGCCTATTCAACGCAGACTACCAAA
>CAYXVC010000087.1:0-9636 GCA_964468225.1 uncultured Gammaproteobacteria bacterium | reverse complement strand
GTTAATTGTTGCTCTACTTCGCTGGAAGAGAGCCAGCCTGCATCAATGAGTGCATCAAGACTAATCAGTCGGGTATTGCCTGCATGGGCAGAAAAGCAGTTGTAAGGTGACTGGTCTTTATGCGTTGGCCCCAGAGGTAATGTTTGCCATACGCTCATACCGCTGTTAGCTAAAAAATCGATAAAATGGTAAGCAGCCGCTCCCATATCGCCGCTTTCCCAGCGGCTCGGCAGCGAGGTGATATGGAGTAATATACCACCACGACGTTCTTCTAAAGGGTTGGATGGCGTATGCAAGAATGTTACTCCTTTCCTGGTCGCATGGCACCGCCGTGCAGTGGATCACCACCGCCATGGCTGATGACTTTGGAGAGCGATTCGGGAGGTTCTACGTTCAGCATTTGGTAAAGATTTGCCAAATGCATACGGAAGAGCCGTTCAAAGTCACTGACAGCATCTTGTGAATTGGAACCACCAGAACCAGTCCGAACCTTCACAGATCGCCAGCTGCTTTTCAATGGCTTCACGGTTTTCTTCTGCAATTTCACCCGCAGCTACTTTGGCATCATAAGCATGCTTGGCTTCAATGAGTAGATCCCAGCCCGCATTTTTATCGGTATCGCCAATCCAGGTTGAAAATGTGCCATAAACCCAGCTTCCTGAAACCATTCCGGATAATTTTCCTGCTTTGGGTTTTGCATCAAGGCAGTCAGAAAAAGTAGTGAGTTCTATGTTTGGGTGTTCAGATAAGCGTTTATAAAGTGCGCTGAGAAAATGGTAGCCATTATCAGGGTAGTGTTCCCAGGCATTTTCACCGTCAAGAATAATAGAGACAACACTGTCATGAGCCGATTGGCAGGTGGTGCTGATATTTTCCAGGTGATGAATCAGATCACCAACGGCATCATCTGCATGCCAGTTGGAGTAGGTGAAACCAATAAGATCAGAGAGCCCGTCATCACGGAAAAAGCAACGGATATGCCCCGTACCTTTGATGTGGTAGGGGTGATACAGCTCGTGCCCATCATGGGTGTCTGAATCGGATGTGCCATAATGCGTTAGGCTATTATGAAAAACGCTTTCTCCCGTAGCGGTCCAGTCAAAGCCGTATTCATTAAGCAGGTGTAGTGTATCGCTGCTCACGCCGCCTTCTGAAGGCCAGCAGCCGCGCGGTGTTTTTCCAAAAAAGCGCTGAAAAGTATCAACTCCTTTTTCCAGGTGCCATTTCAGTCGTTCTTGTCCACCGGGATAGGCCGGTGCATTGGGTAGTGATGCATCAGGCATGGCATCTTTAGCGCATTGTAAATCCTGCATGAGCGGCATGATGGGGTGTGCGTAAGGCGTCATCGACAGTTCAATCTGGTTTTTCGCAGAGAGCACACGGTAGCGCTCAATAATGCTTGAGAGTTGTTCGCTGATAATTTCAAGCAGTTCCCGGCGATCGCCCAGTGTATAGTTTTGGCCTTTTTCACAGAGCTGCTGGATGCTTTGACTTTTTCTGCGAACGGTCTCGCCCATCCATGCCAAATGATACCAGACGAGAAGATCAGTCAGGAACTGATCGTCCATATAGATTTTCAGATCACCATTTTGCTGATACCAGTTCGCCATATCGACCAAACGTCGATAGGATGGAAAGCGGTTAATAAGCCGCTCCTCATTCGCTCGAAGGCAAGCTTCAATAAGTACCCAGCGTTCCTCGGTCTTATTGGGAAGTGCTGGCATATCCAGTGCGGCAAGCAAGGGGTCTTTTATTGTACCGTTTCCCTGAAGAAAGCTTTTGACTTGAATGGCATAATCTTCTATCTGTTCCAGAAGAATAGGCGCAAAGTTAATGACGGCTCTGGCTTTGGGTGTTTCTTCCAGAATGGACGCCATATCAACATAATCTTTAATAGCGTGTAGATAAGTCCACGGCAATTGGTATACACCATCCATGAGTTCACGGTATTCAGGCTGGTGCATATGCCAGCACAGAACTACCTTCAATTGTTTTTTATCGGGCATGGTAAGTATCGGTCTCCAACATTTCAGGGGTCACTAAAACGACTCCGCCATCAGATACATGAAAGCGTTTCGCATCTTCTTCCGGGTTTTCTCCTATTACGGTTCCTTCCGGAATATCACAACTTTTATCAATAATAACTTTGTTTAAGCGGCAATTCCGGCCAATTGTGACATCGGGCAGGATGACACAGTCATTTAATGTCGTAAAAGAGTTGATTCTCACATTAGAAAACAGCAGGGAGTGATGCACCTCGGCGCCGGAAATAAGGCAGCCTGAGGAGACCATGGAATCAATGGCCATACCACGGCGGCCTTCATCATCAAAAATAAATTTTGCTGGAGGCAGTTGAGGTTGATGCGTCCATATGGGCCAGACCTTGTCGTAAAGATTTAATTCAGGGGTGATGCCGATGAGTTCCATATTAGCTGCCCAGTATGAATCAATCGTGCCGACATCACGCCAATAAGGTTGTTCACCTGACTCATCACGATAGGCGTAGGCGTAGGTACGGTACTTTTCAATAACTGAGGGAATCATATCTTTGCCAAAGTCATGGCTGGAGCCTTGGGTTTGAGCATCTTTTCCCAGTTGTTCGAATAAAAATTTAGCATTGAAAATATAAATTCCCATCGAAGCCAATGCGTGGTCTTTTTTATTGGATAAAGGTTCGGGATGATCCGGTTTTTCGTTAAATTCAACAATACGGCTGTCATCATTAATGGACATTACGCCAAATGCTTTTGCCTGTTCGAGCGGCACTTCAACACAACCTACGGTCATATCGGCCTTTTTTTCCTGATGGGCAGCCAACATGGGGCCGTAGTCCATTTTATAGATATGATCACCCGCAAGAACTAATATATATTCAGGGTTGATGCTACGGATAATATCCAGATTTTGGAAAACGGCATCAGCGGTCCCTTCGTACCAGCCATCTTTGACACGCTGTTGCGCAGGTACCAGTTCAACAAATTCACCCAACTCAGGACGTTGAAAGCTCCACCCTTGTTGAATATGGCGTATTAACGAATGCGATTTGTATTGTGTGAGCACTGCAATACGGCGGATGCCGGAATTAATACAATTGGATAGAGGGAAATCGATGATGCGAAAATTACCCCCAAAAGGAACCGCCGGTTTGGTTCGCCATTTTGTGAGCTGCTTTAGGCGTGACCCGCGGCCACCTGCTAAAATCAAAGCTAAAGTGTTCTGTGTCAGACGACTCACATAACGTTCGGGGGTATTTGTAGCCATTGCGAAAATCTCTCCTTAGAGTATTGTTGAGATCATAGCTGTTATTATAGCTCTAATAATGTTCTATAACAGTGTTATGGTTATTTTTATTTCATTTGAACTCAATTTACGATTTAGCGGTTTGTACTGAAAGTTTCTTTATAGTTTGTTTATAGTTATGGCGATAACTGTTTGAAATAAAAGATTCCATGTACGTTCCTGCCCACAGCACACAATGATTTAGAGGAAACAGATAAAAATGAATGAAGGCAGCAACATGATTCCACATGATATTCAGATGTTGATAGAAGCGCGTCACGACGATCCTTTTTGTGTGTTGGGGAAACATTCTGTTGATGATGGTGAAGTTGTGCGTGCTTTTATTCCCAATGTCAGTGAGGTGTGGATTGGTGATAACAAGCTGGCGATGACGCGCCTTTATCATTCAGATCTCTTCGAATGGCGTGGGGCTGCGGGCATCATTCCCGATCGTTACTCACTGACATGGGCGAATGGCGAAGGAGATACAGCAAGCGTGCTGGATCCATACTGCTTTCCTCCTTGTTTGTCAGATTATGATCTGCACTTATTCGGTGAAGGCAAACACTGGCATGCGTATCGATTTTTGGGGGCGCACCATCATACAGTGGATGGTGTGCAGGGCATGCTGTTTTCCACATGGGCACCCAATGCGAACCGAATCAGTGTCGTGGGCGATTTTAACGATTGGGATGGGCGGCGTTACCCAATGCGTGCACGAGGTGCGAGCGGTGTGTGGGAGATATTTATTCCCGGCATTGAAGCAGATCGTCATTACAAATACGAAATACGTGACCGTCATGGGGCGCTTCATATGAAGTCAGACCCTTATGCGCAACGCTTTGAAATGCGCCCGGGGACTGCGGCAATCACACCGTCCAGTGCGAGTTATTCATGGCAAGATAAAGAGTGGGTGACACAGCGCAAAGATAACGATTGGATGCATCAACCCGTTTCTATTTATGAAGTGCATTTAGGATCCTGGCAAAAAGATGAGCAGGGCCACTTTTTAAATTACCGTGACTTTGCCGATAGTCTGGTGAACTATGTTGTCGATATGGGATTTACCCATATTGAATTGCTGCCTGTTACTGAGCATCCATACGATGCATCATGGGGTTATCAAACAACCGGTTATTATGCGGCGACCAGCCGTTTTGGTTCGCCGGATGATTTTCGTTATTTCGTTGATTGCTGCCATCAAAAGGGTATTGGAGTCATTCTTGATTGGGTTCCTGCGCACTTTCCAAAAGATGCGCACGGTTTGGCAAAGTTTGACGGCAGTGCTTTGTATGAACACGAAGATCCACGTATGGGAGAGCATACAGATTGGGGGACATTGATCTTCAATTATGGTCGCAATGAAGTTAAAAACTTTCTGCTCTCCAGTGCGCTGTTCTGGTTGGAAGAGATGCATCTTGATGGTCTGCGGGTCGATGCAGTGGCCTCAATGCTTTACCTTGATTATTCACGCAAAGAAGGCGAGTGGTTACCTAATATCCATGGGGGGCGAGAAAATCTGGAAGCGGTCGAATTCTTGCGTGAACTCAATAAAGTTACGCACAGTCAACACCCGGGCACGATGATTTTTGCAGAAGAATCGACTTCATGGCCGATGGTTTCTCGCCCCACCTGGTTGGGTGGGCTGGGTTTCAGTATGAAGTGGAATATGGGGTGGATGAATGACATGCTGGAATTTATGAGTCAAGACGCTATCCATCGTAGCCATCACCATAACATGCTCACTTTCAGCCAGCTTTATGCTTACACAGAAAATTTTGTTCTGCCGTTTTCGCACGATGAAGTCGTGCACCTGAAAAAATCCCTGCTGTACAAAATGCCGGGTGATGAGTGGCAAAAATTTGCAAATCTGCGCCTTCTGTATACCTATATGTTTACACATCCAGGGAAAAAATTGCTTTTTATGGGGTGTGAATTTGCTCAGGGCGAAGAGTGGGACGATTCAAAAGCGCTGGATTGGTATGTGATGGATTACCCTAAACATAAAGGCGTGCATTCCATGGTGAGTGACCTGAATAAAATGTATAGGGATATGACGCCACTGCATCGCTATGATTTTGATGAACAGGGGTTTGAATGGATTGACTGCCATAATTCTGAGCAGTCTGTTTTAAGCTATATGCGGCGAGATGGTGATGATATTGTTATCGTTATTTTGAATTTTACACCCGTGCCCAGAGAAGATTACCGTATTGGCGTACCGTTTGATTGTAAGTATGAAGAGGTATTTAACTCTGATTCCGAGTATTACGGTGGAAGCAATATGGGTAATAATTCGCTTGTTGAAGCAGAATCAAAAGCATGGATGGATCAACCTTATTCACTTTCTTTGACGTTGCCGCCACTGTCGGGGGTTGTTCTCAGGCCAGTTGTACCTTTCCGTTCTTGATGGAAAGTATCTTTTCACCTGCTAACAGAGCTTGAAGATCATGGCCAATCATATGGCTTTTCCATCCATCATTGAGATCACACGGATGGCCGCTCACAAATTTTTCCAGTGTTTTTCGTGTTGCAAGTATGGTTGGGTTCAGAGCGTTTTCATTGGCTCGTAACCTGATCAATACTTGCAGAAGATCGACCTGTTCTTCCTGTTCGGCTGTTAATTTGATTTTGTCGTAGGGCTTTTGGGGAAAAAGGATGGGAGGGTGTTCTTTGCCGGAATTCACACGAGCAATGATCTGTTTTCCATGTTTTTGCAGAGTGCGTTCGTTTAATCCTCTGGTATGATTGAGCGCTTGTACTGTTTCCGGAATGGCGCGTGCAATTTCGATCAATACATCATCACGAATAAGCCAGTTGCGCGGCCTGTTTTCATTTTGTGCAGTTTCCTCGCGCCACTCTGCCAGTGATTGCAAAACGGCCAGACGAGCACCTTTTAAACGATCAGCGGCTTTAACACGTCGCCATGCATTTTGTGGTGTATTGGCATATAAGTTTGTATCGCAAAGTGCTTCAAATTCATCATCCAGCCAATGAAGGCGTTGGTGTTTTTCCAGGTTTTTTTTGAGTTCAATGTAGAGTTGTGCAAGGTAAATAACATCATCAGCAGCATAATGAAGCTGTTTGTCACTTAGCGGACGTTGTGTCCAATCGGTACGTGAATGTGCTTTTTCCAAATGAACGCCAAGCACTTTTTGAACCAAATTCGCATAGCCAATGTTGTCTGTATGGCCTAATAATGGCGCGGCGAGCTGAGTATCAAAGATGGGTTTGGGTAATTCTCCTCTTAAATTATAGAAAATTTCCATATCCTGCCGAGCAGCATGCAGAACTTTGATGGTATTTGGGTTATAAACAATATCAAGTAGTGGGTCTATACTATCCAGAGTCAATGGATCGATACAGGCGACATGTTCGGGTGTTGCAACTTGTATCAGACATAGCTGGGGATAATAGGTTTTTTCACGTAAAAATTCGGTATCGAGCGCAACCCATGGTGCATGCTCTATTTTTGAGCAAAATATTTCAAGGGAATTTTTGGTGTCAATATATTGATACGTATCTTGTTTTCTCATAGTATAAGAGCATAACAAGCGGGGTTCATAATGGCACGTTTTTTTATTCTTTTGGTGGCTTCTGCTTGCTTTCAATTAATTATAAATAGAAGGGTGTGAGGTATTATGGGTGATGTAGCAACCTGGGAAAAAGTCATCGTTGCAATCCTGGTGATCGGTCTTTTGATCTGGCTTTATCCGAGCTTGAAGCAGTCAATGGCTGAGAGTAAAGAGGCCGAAAAAGACTGGAAAGGTATTCTGATTCCATTGGGGATGGTCGTCGTGTTTGTGGCGTTTTTACTGGCAATTATTTAACTCTTGTACGGTATTAATATTCCGCCATGCGTTTGATAGGTGTTTTGGTGGAACAGGCGAAATAATTTTTTCATGTTTACTTAAATGGTTCGGGGCTGGTTTTTCGCTGCAAGCTAATTTTTCCAGAAGTGGAGTGGCTCTGAAATCATAATAGGCCAGCAATGGTTCTGGATAGGCTTTCACTGAAAGTTTGGGTAAAACGCCCCAAACACCAGGTGTACGTGCGCTGAGTAACCACTGCAGTGCTGCAGTTGTAATATGCGGCATATCACAGGCACAGATCAGCCAAGAAGCATGAGGTGCCCAGCGCATGGTCGCCAGTATGCCTGCTAATGGGCCGCGAATATCAGGCGCATCTGGCAGTTGATGAAAGTTTTTTAATTCGCTTGGTACTTCGCCTGCACCGGCGATGATAACCTGTTCAGTGTGTTGACTCAGCGTATTAATAGAGTGTTCCAGCCAGGTTTTCCCGCGCGATTCAATCAAGTGTTTGGGGTGACCCATGCGGCTGCTTTGGCCGCCAATCAGCACGCAGCCATAAACGGGTGCGGACTGCCATCTCTTTTTTAACCAGTGACGTGTGAAATCAAGAAAATGTGCAGGGCGATGCGAGTCGCGAGCTAGTGTTTTGATAATATTTTTTTTATTAACCGGCGCTTCTGTTTCCCCTTCATTTAATAGCCAGACTTTAGGAATAGGTGAGTCTTTATGGCCTTCTACAAGGACTAAATCATATTGATGACTGAGCTTGATTAATTCAGGAATGAGTTCGATAGATGCTAATGTATGTATTCTAAAAAAATGTTCGTCAGGGCCTTGCAGTAGAATATCAGCTCCGCTATGGAAGAGAAGATCGCTATCTTTTCCGGGGTGATCCACTTGAATGCCGTGCACATCATGTTTGACAATAGCGATGCGTAATCCTTGTTGCACCAGTTCGGGAATTACCGCTTGCAATAATGTTGTTTTACCTGATCCACTAAAGCCGCATACGCCTAAAACAGGAAGGTGCTCGATACCCATAACGTACCTTTCAATCTGGAAGAGATAACAGGTTTATACTGTATACTCAGGAGTGTAACACTAAAATAATCAGGGAATTTACATAGATTACAAGATGGGAAAAAATAAACTATTAACGGATATTCTAAAAGGTGTTTCTCGTAGTTTCTATTTAACACTGCGAACACTGCCCGCCCCTTTGAGAGAGCCTATTGCTGTGGCGTATCTGTTGGCAAGAGCCGCAGATACAATTACGGATACCAATGCGGTTAAAGCTGAAAAACGTCTGCATTATTTACGACTGTTTCGTGATCAGGTGGTGGGTATGCCTTCAGTGGATGTATTGCAGGGCATTGCAGATAATTTGAGTGGTCAGCAGGAAAATAAAGATGAGCAGTATTTGCTGGAGTCACTCCATCAGGTTTGTCTGTTGCTTTATGGTTTGTTGGTCGAGGATCAAACGCGTGTAAAAACGGTTGTTGCAACGTTGATTCGAGGCATGGAAATTGATTTAACCTATTTTCCATTAGAGAAAAAAGGAGGAGTTAAAGCATTTAAAACCAAGTTTGAACTTGATAACTATATCTACCATGTGGCTGGTTGCGTAGGAGGGTTTTGGACAGAGGTGGCGATGGCGCATGAACCCGCATTGCACCATTGGGATAAAAAGAACTATACAAGTTTGGGAGTAAACTTTGGTAAAGCACTGCAATTGACAAATATTTTACGTGATCTTCCTAGTGATCTACGTTTTGGCCGTTGTTACTTGCCAAATTCTGAGTTAATGCTGCAAAAGCTTAAGCCTGAGCTACTTCTGGAGAGTGAAAATAGTGTACAGGCACGCCCTCTTTTGGTTACATGGTTGCAGACGACAATTGATTATTATAGTGATGCTGGGGATTATTTTATAGCGATTCCTCGCCGCTGCTTTCGTTTACGCCTTTCGGTACTTTGGCCAATACTGATTGGCTTGAAAACGCTTGCTGAAATTTCAAAAAATGAGCAATGGCTCGACCCTGAGTCGCCCATAAAAGTGACTCGTTACTGGGTGTACAGCATGTTACTGCGCTCAGTGCTGTTTTCATTTTCAAATCGTTTAATGGGGTATTGGATGAAACGGCTCAGGATGAAAGTTAACCTGAATAATTAATGCGGCGCTGAAAAATCATATTCACGATGGGCGTGTGTTTCAAGCAAATCAATTCATCGCCGATATTCTTTGTGAGATTAAAAATCAATAAGGGATATATGGAACATGAAATGGAATAAGCTCAGTCTGCTATGGCAAATGATGATTCCTGTATTTGCTACTTTTATTGTTGGTATTATTATTACCGTATTGCTTATTCCTGGGCAACTCGAGCGTAATGTCATTGAAACGGCGATACAATCGTCGGAACAGACGGTTCAGCAATTCAAAGCATTACGTAAATATTATGCCAATTATGTAGTGAAACCGGTCAAAGGCAGTGAAGATATGACTGTGGCCATTGATCATAAGAAAAATAATAAAGCTATTCCACTG
>CAYXVC010000086.1:4831-9644 GCA_964468225.1 uncultured Gammaproteobacteria bacterium | reverse complement strand
AAAACAGATGGATGATTTCATGCTTCGAGCGCTGCTCGCAGGGATCGGAACAGCGCTGGTGACGGGGCCGCTCGGTGCTTTTATCGTCTGGCGACGCATGGCCTATTTTGGGGACACACTGGCGCATTCAGCGTTGCTCGGTGTGGCGCTGGGTCTGTTCATGGAGATCAACATTAATCTCTCCATTGTTTTTGTCTGCGTGCTGCTGGCCGTGCTGCTGGTCGTGCTGCAACACCAAAGGCGACTCGCCAGTGATACTTTGCTGGGCATTCTTTCTCACAGCGCACTCTCACTCGGTTTGGTCTCACTGGCATTTATGCACTCGGTACAGATCGATTTAATGGGCTATCTGTTTGGCGACATTTTGGCGGTGTCCGTATCGGATATCTACTGGATATACGGCGGTGGCCTGTTTGCACTTTTAGCGCTCATCATCATCTGGCGGCCTTTATTAGCATTAACAGTGCATGAAGAGCTTGCCCGTGTTGAAGGAGTTCCCGTCACCACGGTGAAACTTGTTTTTATGCTGTTAGTCGCCCTGATCATCGCACTGTCGATGAAAGTGGTCGGAATTTTATTAGTCACGTCACTGCTCATTATTCCCGCAGCCACGGCACGCGGCTTTGCCAAAACACCGGAACAGATGGCACTGTTAGCCGCCCTCATCGGCTGTTTGGCAGTCGGTAGCGGCCTGTTCGCTTCATTACAATGGGATCTTCCCGCAGGTCCGGCAGTTGTCATGATCGCTGCACTGTTCTTTTTTCTCGCGCCCCTATGGCCACGGCGTTGTTGAGTACAATAAAACTGCATGTTACATAAAATAAAATCACTACCACTGCTGGGGCAGATATTTATTGTTATTTTATCGTTCTGGGTCGGGCTGTTTTTTGCATGGCAAACGCTCAGCGCCACGCATTTTTTCTATCCGCAAATATACGATACGCTGGATTTTGAACCCTTTATCGAAACACTTGCGCCTCAAAACCGTTACAAATCAGGTTTTGAAAACACGGATCGAAATCAACACATCGCTCTTTTTGGAGAAATCGTTGACGCAATCAATAATAAGGGTCAAAATCTGTCCCGAATCACATATCATGACAGTGAAGGGAATGTGATTGGTACACTGCTGCGTGAACCTGAGGTCATTCATCTTCAGGATGTCGCCAATTTGCTGGACACTTTAAGAACAGCGGCATATTGGGCAA
Source organism: uncultured Gammaproteobacteria bacterium (assembly GCA_964468225.1). Lineage (GTDB taxonomy): Bacteria > Pseudomonadota > Gammaproteobacteria > JAADGQ01 > JAADGQ01 > S141-38. Next base: position 8,436 of record CAYXVC010000086.1, on the reverse strand, counting down.
TGGTAATACTGCTCATCATCATAACGCTGTTTCGGGTCACAAAAACCCCGCTCCAACATATTGGATATACATTGCTGATCACACTAGGCATCGTTGCAATGATCGCAGTTTCAATCATAATATACGGTACTCGGGATATTTTTTACCAGTTACACACCATTGTTTTCCCGGAAAACCATCAGTGGTTTTTTTATTATCAAGAGTCATTAATGACCACACTGATGAAAGCACCGGATATTTTTGCTGTCATCGCTGCCCTCCTGACGGGACTAGCATTTTTATATTTTTCCATGATATTGTGGACAACAACAAAACTACTCAATATCAACAATCATTATTTTAAAAACCTTAAAGGAGAATCAAAAAAATGACTGAAGAGAAACAAGAAGCACCGCACCTACCCGTAAAATTCAAATGGTTTGCTATTGGAGTGATTAGCGCTTTTATACTGGTACTGCTCACAGCTCGAGCAACAGGGACACACTAATAACACCCTTAGAAACGAACTTCAATGTCATTAAGTTAATAAAAACCATGGCAATTGATAGGTTGTGGGTTCGCAAGATCACCCACAACCTACAATAATTTAAGAAACTTCTGCAGGCAACCACTTCACCAACATGGCTTCAATCTTTTCTATTTTATAAGGCTTGGTCAGATAATCATCCATGCCATATTTTTCGCATTTTTCACCGCCCTCTTCGAGTGAACTGGCTGTCAATGCGATAATCGGAGTGTATGAAGATCCTTCTTTCTCTTTGAGTCTTATTTGCCGCGTTGCTTCATAGCCATCCATCACAGGCATATGGCAATCCATAAAAACAAGGTCATAACAGTTTTGCGATAAAAGCTCCGTAGCAATTAGCCCATTGTCTGCAAGTTCGACAAGACACCCCAGCTTTTCCAGGGTTTTTTTTGCAATAGTTTGATTAATCCGGTTATCTTCAGCCACCAGAATACGCATGCCCGGTTTTATTTTCTTTGGCTTTGGTAACAACGGGTTTGACTCTTCTTTCTGTTGAACATCCAATACAGGCAAAAAAACCACATCAAAATAAAAAGCACTCCCCTCTCCTTCAATACTTCTAACACCAATATCTCCCCCCATGGCTTTTACCAAACGCTTGCAAATCGCCAACCCCAGACCCGTTCCACCATATTTTCGTGTTGTTGAATTATCTGCCTGAGAAAAAGATTCAAAAATTTTAGTCTGATTTATTTTTGAAATTCCAATGCCTTCATCAATCACCTCGAAGTGAAAATTAAAACCCTCCTGGTGCTTTGAAATACACTCAATTGTTACAGTAATTTTTCCTTTCTCAGCAAATTTTATAGCATTACTCAATAAATTAGTTATGACCTGACGCAAGCGTGTGGGGTCGCCGCGCACGCGTTCCGGTATATCAGACACTTGATTGAAAACCAGTTCAAGGCCTTTATTCAACGCATTCCCTGTTAATAAACGCACACTTTCATCAATAATATTCGCCGGGTTAAACTCAATACACTCCATGCTTAAGTGGCCTGCTTCTATCTTGGAGAAATCGAGAAGGTCATTAATCAAAACGAGTAACGAATCACAGGAGTGACGTGCCAGCGTTAAATACTCCAATTGCTCTGTGCTCAACGATTCATCGTCAAACAGGCCGAGCATACCCACAACACCATTTAACGGAGTGCGAACTTCATGGCTTACTGTGGAAAGAAAGCTTGATTTTGCACGGTTTGCAGCCTCGGCACGCTCTTTGGCAATCACTAATTGTTCTGTACGAATCGCAACTTCTTTTTCAAGGTGCTGATTGTGATCTTTAATCCTTTTATTAAGCGTATAACTCTCCAAGCCATAAGCACAACGCATGAAAATGACTGACAACAAACTTAAAAAAACATCATCCACTTCAATCGCTGGCAGGTGAGTCAATCCGACAAACATTCCAAGAACAACACCTTCAGTGGCAATCACATGCAATATTTTTGTTTGAGAGCCGCCTCCGCCACCGGGAATAACAATCGTACGCTTTTGGTTAATTGCCCAGGCAAATGTTCCATCGTCAATTAAAGTACTGACGGTATGTTCCAAAGTCGGTCTGGATGCCTTGGGTTCACAGACCTGCAAATCGAACTCCAGACCTAATTTATCCACCATCAATAATCCCAGAGCATCCAGGGGAACGACTTTTTTCAAACGCTCCATCGCATCAAAAATAATCACTTCTGGCGTTGGGATTTCGTTCATACCTAACGCAGGAGCCTCAGCCGCAACAATCACATCAAGTGAATCAAGCAAACGGCGATGAGCTCCTTCGAGCTTTGAAAGTTTTTGTTTTTTTACAAGCAAGTCATCAAGCATCGCTCAATCACTCAAAATATAATTAACAGCATCGTGATACTGCCGTTCCAACTGCTGAATCACCTGAGGAATCACATGGGATGACAAACCAAGACTTTCCCAAGCTTCATTATTCAGCTCGGATGCATAAAACTCACCACTGCGACCAAATTGCAGTGCGGTTGTCATCAGATCAGCCACATGCACAATCGCCACCTCCTTGAGTGAAGTTTTGGCGCAAACAGGCGAATGATGGTAACCCACAGCCTCCTCAAGGCACTCGGGAAGCTTCCATGCATTCATCAACAAAGCACCCACATCCGCATGAGTAAAACCTAGCATTTCCAGCTCTGCATCCTGCAACGGCAGTTGCATTGAGAGTGATTTTTGAATCACTTCACAAATGACATCCGGAATTTCACTAAACAAGACCATCTGACCAATATCGTGCAGTAAACCTGCAACAAAGTAACGTTCAACATTGACCTCTTTGCAGTACGTTGCCAACAAGCGCGCAGCCACTGCAGTGGCCATACTGTGACGCCAAAATGAATCCATATTCACCAAGTCAGGTGGAAGATGGTTGAATGTTTTGATCACAGAACAGGAGAGCACCATATCTTTCAATTGCTGCGTACCGATGACCATGATCGCTCTTGAAATGGTATCTATTTTGGATGGAAAATTAAATAAAGCACTGTTAGCAATGCGCAGCAATTTTGCAGCCAGCACCGCATCTTCATTAATAATTTGAGACAAATGGTGATTGGATTTACACGGGTCGTTAATCGCCTCATCGACTTTAAAATAAACCGTCGGCAATATTGCAAATTCTGTAGCACTTTCAACCAGTGAGGCTGCATCATAATTCATTGGCTGCAACCTTTCCTTCCATATAACGAAGCACCCATTGCCGGTAAAGCTCATGTACCACGGGATGATTCAGGTTGGATCGCTGGAATAATTGATCCGCTTTTACCTCCGCCTTTTTAAGCAGAGCGGGATCAAGCTGAGCCATGCTCTTATCTTCAGCTTCTTGTGAAGAGGTGTCTTTGATATCAGCATCAACAACGCCCCACGTTTTCATGATACGAATATGTCGCTCCGTCAACGCCATTCCGCCGCGCAATAAAACGCGTCCATTCGTATCCTGTACATCTTTCGCCAGTATCATGTCTGGCGTAATATCATTTAAAATAATTAAAGCCACAACAACCTTCCATGTTTCACCCCTCTATATACTGTTATCTGCTCAGTACAGGTGAAACTTAAGGCT
>CAYXVC010000086.1:1714-4731 GCA_964468225.1 uncultured Gammaproteobacteria bacterium | reverse complement strand
CGCCGCTTAGCCTCATAAACATCAATATCATTTTCATGCTGTAAAGTCAGCGCAATATCATCTAAACCATTCAACAAACAGTGTTTGCGAAATTCATCAACTTCAAAAAGGTAACTCAAGCCCGCTGGAGTCGATACAATCTGCTCTGCTAAATTCACTTCCAATTCGTAACCTTCATTGGGCTCAATTTCTGAAAAAATATGATCAACAGTCTCAGCATCCAAAACCACGGGTAAAATGCCATTTTTAAAACAGTTATTAAAAAAGATATCTGCAAAACTTGGCGCAATCACAACGCGAAAACCGCAATCAAGCAGTGCCCACGGCGCATGTTCACGCGATGAGCCACAGCCAAAATTCTCTCGTGCCAATAAAATTTGTCCGCCTTGATAACGCTTTTGGTTCAATACAAAATCGGGATTCAAGGGACGACCGCTGCTGCCCTGATCCGGCTCACCAATATCAAGATAACGCCACTCGTCAAAAAGATTCGGCCCGAAACCGCTACGTTTGATCGATTTCAAAAATTGCTTTGGAATAATGGCATCGGTATCAACATTGGCACGATCCAAAGGCACAACAATACTTTTTAATGTTTTAAAAGGTTCCATACTCTATCCTTCAAATTATGAGTGACTGATATCAACAAAATGACCTGCAATCGCTGCCGCTGCCGCCATCGCCGGACTCACTAAATGCGTGCGCCCACCCGCACCTTGCCGCCCTTCAAAATTTCGATTTGAAGTCGAAGCGCAACGCTCACCGGCTTCCAGACGGTCTGCATTCATCGCCAAACACATGGAGCATCCTGGCTCACGCCATTCAAAACCTGCCTGAATAAAAATCTGATCCAAGCCCTCCTCTTCCGCCTGTTTTTTAACCAGACCCGACCCCGGCACGACCAATACCAATTTCACATTATCCGCTACACTCCGGCCTTGAATCACCGCAGCTGCTTCACGCATATCTTCAATGCGCGAATTGGTGCATGAACCGATAAAGACTTTATCAATCGCTATATCCGTAATTTTAGTATTCGCCTCAATACCCATATAAGCCAATGCCGCTCGGGTGCTCTCCTGCTTGACTGAATCTGTAATTTCATCAGGGTTCGGCACACGGCCATCAACCGCCAACACCATTTCAGGGGATGTACCCCACGTCACTTGCGGTTTAATTTCAGCCGCATCAAGCTCTATAATCTGATCAAAGTACGCACCAACATCACTATTCAAAGTTTTCCACCATGCCACAGCAGAATCCCACTGCTCCGCATTCGGAGCATAAGGCCGACCTTTGACGTACTCAATTGTCTTGTCATCCACCGACACCATGCCTGCTCGCGCACCTGCTTCAATCGCCATATTGCAGACCGTCATGCGCCCTTCAACTGACAACGCCTCAATCGCATCACCGGCAAATTCAATGGCATAACCCGTGCCCCCTGCCGTGCCAATTTTTCCGATAATCGCCAAAACAATATCTTTAGCACCCACACCGCTTCGCACCTGCCCATTGACTCGAATCAACATATTTTTTGATTTTTTCTGAATCAAACACTGTGTTGCAAGCACATGCTCCACTTCAGACGTACCAATACCAAAAGCCAATGCCCCCAAAGCGCCATGCGTTGAAGTGTGAGAGTCACCACAAACGACTGTCATACCCGGCAAAGTCGCACCTTGCTCCGGGCCAATCACATGGACAATGCCTTGGCGCGGGTCATTCATATCAAATTCGGTGATACCAAATTCAGAGCAATTTTTGCTCAATGTTTCCAGTTGCAAGCGTGCCACGGGATCAGAAATGCCTGCGCTGCGATCCGTCGTCGGAACATTGTGATCGGCCACTGCAAGGCTGGCATCACTGCGACGTGGTTTTCGCCCCGCAATACGCAAACCTTCAAAAGCTTGCGGTGATGTCACCTCATGCACCAATTGGCGATCAATATATAAAAGTGATGCACCGTTTTCGTCTTCGCGCACCACATGCGCATCCCATAATTTATCGTAAAGTGTTTTTTCAATCATTGATTGTTCCTCCTTGTGAGACATCATACGGCAACAAAAACATATAACACAAATTCATAATTTTCATATATTATATAACTTAACTTCATGAAACATACCTAAACCTTATGAATACAACTGACTTGAAAACCTTTGTGACGATTGCAGAGTGCAGCTCATTTTCAGAGGCTGCCAAGCGACTTCACCTCACACAACCCGCCATCAGCAAACGCATCTCATCATTAGAGAAATCACTCAACACTCGTCTGTTCGATCGCATTGCACGCAAAACCAGACTGACGGAAGCAGGCCAGATACTTTTGCAGCGTGCTCAAAAGATATTGCTGGAATTGGAAGATACACGCCGTTTGATCACTAATATTAGCAGCCATGTGGGCGGTGAACTGTCACTCGGCATCAGTCATCATATTGGATTGCACCGCCTCCCGCCCATACTCAAACAATACACGCAGCAATACCCTGACGTTAAACTCGATCTTAAATTTATTGATTCCGAAGCGGCGTGTCAGGCGGTTGAAAAGAATGAGCTAGAAATAGCCGTAGTAACACTGCCCAACCAGCCATCAAACGCACTGAAACTATTACCTGTCTGGCAAGATTCACTGGCCTTTGTGACTGCCCCTGATTTTCCACTGCAACACGCCACACCACAAACATTAGCCACCCACCCCGCCATTTTGCCAGCTTACGACACCTATACCCGCGACATTCTGGAACAACAGCTCCATCCCTTTGGAATCACGCTGAATGTGATGCTCGAAACGAACAATCTGGAAACAATAAAAATGATGGTTTCAATCGGGCTGTGCTGGAGTGTGCTACCTGAAACCATGCTGGATGAAACGATCTGCGTTCACTCGATAAAAGATATTGCGATAACACGCACACTAGGCATCGTGCATCACAAAAAAAGAACGCTCTCCAATGCGGCGAATGCATTCATAGAGATACTGGAAAATAGATCATCCAACAAAAGATATTAAGGCG
>CAYXVC010000086.1:0-1614 GCA_964468225.1 uncultured Gammaproteobacteria bacterium | reverse complement strand
AATGCATTCATAGAGATACTGGAAAATAGATCATCCAACAAAAGATATTAAGGCGATACGACGGAGCAATTCGTCAAGTTTTTTGCTTTAGCCGAAAATTTCTTATCGAATGTGTAGAACTTTTCGTATTTCTGACATTGGGTTAAATGCAAAGCATCTGAAAAATCCACCCCTTTTTTATGCCATTCAATAGCTTGAGCTATAAAAGCAGGGTTAGATAAGTGAATATTGCTGAGTCCAAATAGTTTTACCAAAGCATTACAAATCTCTTCAGGTGAAAACTCATACGCATATCTTAAAACCCACTCGGTTTCCAGAATAACTGTGTCCGAAATAAATACTTCTTGAGTATTGAAGATTGAAAAAGCTTTTTTGTATTGTTTTTCATCATCACGGGTAAGAAAGCGAACGATGACATTGGTATCAACAGCAATCATTGATATTGATCCTTAATACCTTGCTTTATGGCTGCGTTCATATCATCGACTGTTTTAGGCTTGCCTGCATAATTCAAACAAGAGGCAACATCACTAAGGGCTGTTTCTTCAAATGGTGCTTTGGGTTTAAGTAGAATGCCGTCCCCCACATCAACAGCCACAAGTTCTTGTCCGGTTTCCCAATGATGTGCGGCTCTAAGGGGTTTAGGTATAATCACTTGGCCCTTGCTGGACAATCTGGTTGTGTTCATCGACATAAGCCTCTTTAAAAGTAAGAACAATGTAAGAATTTTAATGAGTGACTAAGTACATGTCAAATTGATCAACACGACCTTCGTTACGCTCGGGAATCAGAAGAGTAGAAAAAATAGTTCAGAAACCAGGAAAATAACAACTCAAGAACCTACATTCAATAATTCGTTATAAATCATATTATGTTTCTTGAAGGTGCTGTTAATAGGTGCTATAAATAGGTCTATTGTTATTCTTGGTAGAGGCCTCCCCTATGCAAATCAAGTTCTCAGAAGATGTGATCCCCCTTTCTTATCTCAAAGTTAACCCTGGGAAAATCGTAAATCGAGCCAAAGATACACGCCGCCCTATTCTTCTAACCAGCAGAGGCCGAGGCATTGCTGTAGTTCAAGGCCTTGATGAATATGAGAAAAACGAGGAAGAAAGAGAGTTCATGAAGGCCGTAGCCCAAGGGCTAATGGATATCAGGGACGGAAATGAGCTAGAGCTGGACGAAGTAAAAAAGAAGCTGGGTATCGAATAAGTGAAAGTATTCATTTCTAACTCAGCTATTGCTGATTGTGAGGGCATTAAAGAGTATTACAAAAAAGAGGGCGTGCCTTATATAGGCAAGCAATTCGTATCATCGATTATCGAGCACATTCAAACTCTGCGTGATCACCCTGATATTGGAAGAATGGTTCCAGAGTTTGATGAGCCTAAAATCAGGGAGCTTATTCATTCTCCATTTCGCATTGTCTATTTGAGAGAACAAAGATCAATTCATGTGGTTAGGGTATGGCGCAGTGAAAGAAAACTTGTCTTGCCAGAGACCGAAACATAATAAGCGCGACCCTCGCTGTACTCGGGAATCAGAAGAGCAGAAAAAAGAATTCAAAATCCAGCACTCAGCCATCAGAAGCCAGGGAAATAACAACTCGAAAAC
>CAYXVC010000085.1:0-9734 GCA_964468225.1 uncultured Gammaproteobacteria bacterium | reverse complement strand
TCACGCTCGACAAACCCGCTCAAGGCACGCTCATCACTCCTGAACAGGCCATAACAACAACGCCGGGAGCGATGTCTTCCATTCGAATATTTGTGAAAAAACCGACAACAGAATCAGGTAAAGTGAAGCAATCCATTACATTTATCATTACAAACACTAACGATGTCGAGGAAAAACATAGCTACCAAAGTTATTTCACCAAACCTTTATGAGGGCGCTTTGATTAAACCGGGTTAACTCCAAAGGGCAATCTCTCTACATTAATGACGCTCTCTTTCAAGAACTTTTAAGCTCAATTGCCCTGATCCGAAAGACTAATAGCATTGCCTTACCCCTACTTTTTGCATTATATTATGAGGCCGACCACATGAACTTATGGGAAAGGGTGTTTATTCTTCCCAATATTCGGCAAACCCATAATACGGAGTATCATTATGAAAAGTACCTCCCTGCAGTACCTGGATAAAGCCATGAACCAACTTCGTGATCTCGGCCTGATGCCAGACACGGTTGAAGAAGCGCCAATTCTTTCGTTATTGGAACGTATTTCTGATATTGATGAAGAAAAATCACTCGCCATCGCCCGAACCTTGTCTCAAGCATCTGTCTTTAATGATATCGTACGAGAACAGCTGAGCCAGATGAATATAGGCGAACGTTACGGAGAGATTACTCAAGCATTCAATAGTATTCGTGAAGATGCCAAGAGTATGGTTCAACAGCTTGACGATGGAAAAATTGATACTTTTGAGCGCATCGGCAATGTATGGATGAAGGTCACACGAGGTGATATCTCTTCCCGTTTCGGAAAGATTAAAAAAGTCTATCTTGATGTCGCCCGTGACTCGAACGATCAAATAGAAAGAGAACGCATGATACTGAACGCATATCAGGATTTTCGTGGTGCCATGAAAGGGTCTGAAATCCATGCACTGGATATTTTGCAAAAAGCAGAAATATTATGGAATGAGGCACAGAGCAATCTAAAACAGGCTTCAGACGCTGTTAATAATTTTTCTGGTGATGCCCTTGTGGAGAGAGCCAAACTGGAGTTGGCGCGTGACGAAAGCATGCGTGAACTGCAATTCGCAGAAGATCGCTATCAAATTGCCAAAGATCTGTCAGACAACCTGACCGTAAACTACAATACTTCAGAAGTGATCATGACACGTCTGATGCAAACGACCAGCGCAAAAGATCGGGTTTACAAACAATCCATTACTTTTTTCGGCACAAATGAAACGGTCTTCACGGCCTTGTCTGCCTCCTTCACCGGTTTGTTTGGTTTGCATGAAAGCACTCAAACACTGAACGCCATGAAAGAAGGCGTTTCCAAAAGTCTGGAAGATCTGGCCGATATTGGAGGCAAGGTTCAGGAAGCGGCGATTAAAGCAGGGTATGGCCCCACGATACGTGCCGAATCCGTGAAAAAATTGGTTGAATCCGTGGTAAACTTTCAGGAACGCAGTACCGAAATCATTGCCGAAATGCGCAAGCTCTCAACAAGCAATGCAGAGGAGATTCGTGATGCAGTTGAAGACGGCAAGCAGCGATTGGCAGCCATTATTCGTCGCGGTGACTCTCTGCCGTTACCGCGCAAAATCTAATTCGGTGGTTCCAGACTGATGCAAAACACAACAAAAAAAGCGCCATTGGAAGATCTGATGGCGGCAATGGATGTTGTCGATACCCTCAGGCATCGGCAACTATTAGTTGACCGTGAGCTGGATACCGATGCTCGTCGTGAACGGCTGATTGAAAAATTACGCGGAATCTATCAAGCCCAAGGCCTTGAAGTCAGTGATAAGGTACTGGCCGAAGGCGTGCTGGCAATGGAAGAGGATCGTTTCGCATATACGCCACCGGAACGATCTTTCTCGACCCGCCTTGCAACACTCTATATCAAACGCGATAAATGGTTAAAACCCGTTATGTTCGGTTTAGCCATGCTGATCGCCTTGCCAATTCTATACTACTTCGCCGTAGTTCGACCGGCAACCATTGCCCAAAACGCCCTGCCTGCCCAATTGACCCAGTATTATGAAGAAACAGTAGCTATTGCAAAGGGTCAGGGAGCCATTTCAAAAGCTCAGGAATTACAGACCAGTGGCCAGTTGGCACTGAAAAATGAAAATTTTGATGAAGCACAAACTGCTGTTAATGCACTAGGCTTGATGCTGAACCAGCTGAAAGCAACTTATACTATCCGGGTGGTTCAACGGCCCGGTGAACGTTCAGGGTTATTGCGCATACCCGATGTCAACGAACGTGCACGGAATTACTATTTGATTGTGGAAGCAGTCGATAGTAACGGCAACATACTGACATTGCCCATGGCCAATGAAGAGAGCGGTCATATCCAAAACGTCAACAAATGGGGCATTCGTGTTGCGCGTGAAGTCTATCAACGTATCGCTGCTGATAAACAGGATGATGGTATCATCCAAAATCGCCAAGTAGGCAAAAAAGAGCGCGGCATACTGAAACCTGAATACAGCATCCCTACCAGCGGTGCTGCCATCACAAGCTGGTAAAGAGGCAAATAAAAATGATCAGTGGTTTTAAAACTTTACAGCATCTTGATCAGGGGCTGGATTCCGTGCGCAAAGAGGTCGACCAGATTAATAAAGATCTGAATGCTGCCAATGAAGCACTGCAAACCAATCAACGCGAACAAACGCAGTCGTTAAAACAACTGGCTAAAATTCGCCTTGATGAAATTTCACAGGATTCATTTATCGGCGACCTGAATGCCTCTGATCAGCGTGCACTCGCATTGATCGAGAAACGCCAGCGCAGCTACATCCAACTGGAAAAAGAGATCACTCTCGGTACAAAAGCGTTAAAACAACGGGAACAGGATCGCATAACTGCACTGGAAACCGTCAATGAAAAAGCTCAAGTGATTATTGATATTGAACGTATAATTCAGGCTGAACTGGAGGTGGATAGCGCTTATCAAGAGCAACTGCAGGAAGCCCGTATGCTCGACAATATCGCCGAAAAAGCCGAAGAGAAGGCCAAAATAGCTGAACAGGATCAACAAAAAAAAGGGGAATCCTATAAAAGTAATGCTCTGTTCATGTACCTTTGGAAACGTAAATATGGCACACCAGACTACAAAGGAAACCCACTTGTTCGATGGCTCGACAGCTGGGTAGAAGGCCTGTGCAACTACAATCAATACCGAGTCAATTACTGGACCTTGCTTGAAATTCCAAAACGCCTGAACACTCATGCTGAGCAGGCACTCAGCGATTCGGACAATGCTCTCGAATTACTGGCCGAAATTGAAACGACGAAAACAGAACAAGCCGGTTTACCGGCCTTCCAGAAAAATCACGCCGAAGCTCTGCAAGTTGTCGACAATATTGATGATGACATTGAACAACAAGAAAACAGGCTCAATGGGCTATTAAAGCAGCGCAACCAATTTGAAGAAGATAAAGACACATACATGGAGCAAAGTCTGCAAACATTGAGTGCGACCCTGAGCGATAAAAGTATTTACGAGCTGAATGATGCCGCTCATAAAACGGTCAGTGCTCAGGATAATCTGGTCGTTCGTGAAGTAGCAGAGCAACGCGAACACTATGAAGACCTAAAAGAAGAGCTCAAGGATCACCGTAAAATATATGAAGTCAAACTTGACCGTCTACAACAACTGGAAAGTGTTCGCCGACAGTTCAAACATCGCCGCTTTGATGATGTTCGATCAGGTTTTAGCAATCAGAACCTGATCGCCTCGGTGCTCGGCCAATTTCTCAATGGTGTAGTCAACAGCAATGAATTATGGCGTGTATTCGAACGCTACCAGCGCCATCAGGATGTAGGTGCATGGCCCGACTTTGGCAGCGGTGGCCTAGGGTTTCCCCGCCGTCGTCGCAGCCCCTGGCAACTCCCCAGTGGCCGTGGCCGATCAGGTGGTGGCTTTCGCTTACCTAGCTCTGGTGGCTGGAGCTCTCGCGGAGGCGGTGGGTTTCGTACCGGTGGTGGGTTTTAAGTTGTAGCGGGTTTCTATTACCTCAAGCAATACGCACCCCAAACAGCAACACCCAACCCTCTTTTTGAACTGCGGGCTTAATATCAAACCAGGGTGAATAGGCTCTGGCAACTGCATCGGCTTGTTCGCTCAATATTCCTGACAGGGCAATTTCCCCACCTACTTTAACTCGTGATGCTAATTCAGCCGCCAATTCAATTAATGGCTTGGCCAAAATATTCGCGATCACAACATCAACCGGTTCGACCTCTGCTTCTTCCGGAAATTTAACGACGATAAGCGTTTGAACGCTATTTTTCTGTGCATTATCAATCGTCGCTTCCAGTGCTTGTGCATCATGATCAATGGCAATCACCTGCTTTGCACCCAATTTGGCGGCGGCAATGGCCAAAATTCCAGAGCCACAACCATAATCAATCACTTGCTGACCGGTAAGGTTCGTATTTTGATCCAGCCATTCAAGGCAAAGTGCCGTGGTCGGATGTGTGCCCGTTCCAAAAGCAAGGCCTGGATCCAGTAAAATATTCACCGCTTCAGGATCAGGGGCATCAGTCCAACTAGGGACAATCCAGAGCCGTGAACCAAAACGTATCGGATGAAAATCATCCATCCAGACACGCTCCCAAACTTGCTCCTCTAACTCTTCAATTGTAAAAACAGGGAGTTTGCCTTCACCACAAGATGCACGCATCCGTGCCAAAGCCACATCAACATCGCTTTGAGTTTCAAACAGTGCCGTCACATAGTTGCCTGACCACAAAGCTGTTTCACCCAATGGGGGTTCATAAAGCGGCTCATCACCACTATCTTGTAACGTCACCGCCAGCGCTCCGGCTTCTGAGAGTTCCTCGGACAATGGCTCGACAGCGGATTGATTAACTTCGAATTTCAACTGAAACATAGGAAACCAACTGCGTTTTCAGGATTATTGCAGCCCTAATTTTTTCTCTAAATAGTGAATGCTCGTTCCACCGGTCTGAAAAGCCGCATCATTAATAATATCCTGATGCAACGGAACATTTGTTTTAATGCCTTCGATGGAAATTTCTTTTAACGCCGTGCGCATACGTGCCAGAGCCGTTTCACGCGAGTTACCATGAGCAATTAATTTACCAATCATTGAATCATAGTGTGGGGGTACGATATAGCCATTATAAATATGAGAATCCACACGAATTCCAGGGCCACCAGGGGCATGGAATTGCGTAATGGTGCCGGGTGATGGCATAAAGTTTTTAGGGTCTTCGGCATTAATTCGGCACTCAATGGCATGACCATTGATTGTAATATCTTCCTGTTTGAAAGCTAGTGGTTTACCTGCCGCAATGCACAACTGCTCCTTGACCAGATCAACACCGGTAATCATTTCTGTCACAGGGTGCTCTACTTGCAAACGTGTGTTCATTTCAATGAAATAGAACTCGCCATTTTCATAAAGAAATTCGAAGGTTCCCGCGCCCACATAACCAATCTCTTTACAGGCTTCGACGCATCGCGCTCCAATTCTATTGCGCACCTCTTCGGTAATACCAAGCGCTGGCGCTTCTTCAATCACTTTTTGGTGGCGACGCTGCATCGAGCAATCACGTTCACCCAGATGAATGGCATTGCCATGTTTATCCGCCAGAACCTGAATTTCAATATGGCGAGGGTTTCCAAGAAACTTCTCCATATAGAGTGTGCCATTGCCAAAAGCATTGATTGCCTCGGTGCGTGTTACGGTAATCGCGTTGCTTAAAGCGGCTTCACTGTGAACCACCCGCATTCCACGACCACCACCACCACCTGCGGCTTTAACAATGATGGGATAACCAATGCCTTTCGCTAATTCCAGATTCACTTTGGCATCATCACCCAACGGCCCGTCAGAACCTGGGACGCAAGGAACACCCGCCTCTTTCATGGTTTTGATGGCTGAAATTTTATCTCCCATGATGCGGATCGTTTCGGCGCGAGGGCCAATGAAGGTAAAGCCACTCTGCTCAACACGCTCAACAAAGTCGGCATTTTCCGAGAGAAATCCGTACCCAGGATGAATTGCTGTCGCATCAGTTATCTCTGCTGCACTGATAATCGCAGGAACATTCAAGTAACTTTCAGCCGATGCAGGTGGCCCGATGCAAACCGATTCATCGGCCAGACGAACATGTTTCAGATCACGATCTGCGGAAGAGTGTATTGCAACAGTTTTAATGCCAAGTTCGCTACAGGCTCGTAATATTCTGAGTGCAATTTCACCACGATTAGCAATGACAACTTTATCAAGCATTTTTTAGCTCTCTATAATATTCTGTAAGGTGTTGGTGAAAATCAAACGATAATAAACATCGGCTGCCCATACTCAACAGGCTGCCCATCTTCAATCTGAATCGCTGTAATCACTCCCGATCTATCCGCCTCAATTTGATTCAGAATTTTCATCGCCTCGATAAGGCACACGATATCACCCTCTTTCACCTCAGCACCCACATCAACAAAAGATTTCGCTTCGGGTGAAGGTGAGCGATAAAATGTACCAATCATTGGCGAAGTCATTATGTGCCCTGAAGGAACGTCTTCTGCAGGAGAAGCACTCTGGTCAACCACCGATGGCGCTGCTGCAAGTACAGGTGCTGGTGCCATAACTGTTGGCGCAGCAATTTGGCTCTGACGACTGATACGCACCGACTCTTCGCCTTCGTGCACTTCGATTTCTGCCAGATCAGACTCCTCTAACAGTTCGATCAATTTTTTAACTTTACGTATGTCCATGATTCAATCCGATAATTTTAAAGTTCGTTATTTTGTAAATAATCAATGCCAGCCTGTAGCGCCAGCTCATAACCTTTTGCACCCAAGCCACAAATCACACCTACAGCAATATCAGAAAAGTAGGAGTGTTGACGAAAGGCTTCTCGTGCGTGAATGTTCGATAAATGAATTTCAATAAACGGAATCTGCACCGCGCTTAATGCATCACGCAGCGCGATACTGGTGTGTGTAAAAGCAGCAGGATTGATAATGATAAATGCAGTTGCATCATCTCGTGCACGTTGCACCCGCTCGACTAATTCATGTTCAGCATTACTTTGATAAAAATCCAGCTGATGATTGGCTTTTCTGGCCTGTTCATCCAGACGTGCATGAATGCTGGCCAAGGTATCGTGACCGTAATGCTTGGGTTCACGTCCACCCAGCAGATTTAGATTGGGGCCGTTAAGCACCAGAAAGTTTGCCATGACTCTTCCAGAAAACATTGGTAAAAAGCGTTCACGGAATAATTTATACAATTATAACGCTGGATTATTTCTCCTGATTCAAGGGATTGTGCCCAACGCATCTATCATTGTCCAGATTTTTCATGTGATTTTCCGGGAGTTCGCAGCAATTTAACCTTAGTTTTGTCCATTCAAGGCATTTAATACCCCAGAAAGGTGGCTTTGAAATTCATCAAGACTCATTTCACCCACAATTCGATAGCCCCTTAACTCATCACCATTACGGTCAAAAAACAGAATACTCGGCGGCCCAATAAGTTCTAATTTTTCTAACAGCGCTTTGTCCTGCTCATCATTTGCCGTGACATCGGCTTGCAAGGCGGACATATTATCCAGCATCTGCAACACTGTCGGGTCTGAAAATACATTGCGTTCCATCGTTTTGCAGGAGATGCACCAATCGGCATAAAAGTCGAGCATGACGGGCTGGCCTTGCGCTTTTGCTATTTGCATTTTTTGTTCTAAACCTGCCAAACCTTTAATAGGTGTAAAGGTGAGATGCCCGGGCACTGTATTTGCGTTTGTCGAACTATTTGATGAAAAGCCCAAACTTTTCATCGGTTGCAGAGGGTCTTTTCCACCACTGGCAGCGCCTAACATGAGCAATGCGCCATACAGCAACATGACTAAACCGCAACCTTTCCATAAGGTTCTCCAACCCGTTGTTTCTGTCGGCAACGGCTCCAGCGCCCCCATATAAATGGCTGAAATAATCAATAAAGCCGCCCATAACATCAAGGTGAGCGACTCTGGAATAATTCGTTCTAACATCCAGATTGCGACGGCCAGCAGCAGCACTCCGAAAACAGCTTTGACGGCATTCATCCAGCCACCGCTTTTTGGCAGCCATTTTCCCGCTGACGTACCAATTACCAATAATGGCATGCCCATTCCCAGCGCCATTACAAACAGAGCCACACCACCTAACAATGCATCACCACTCTGGCCGATATAGATCAGCGCACCGGCAAGAGGAGCTGCGACACACGGCCCAACAATCAAAGCCGACAAAACCCCCATAACGCCCGCACCTACCCACGTTCCACCGGACTGCTTATTGCTATGCGCGGTTAATTTACTTTGTAAACTTGCAGGCAGTTGCAGCTCATAAAAGCCAAACATCGAGAGTGCAAGCAGTACAAAAATGACACTGAATACGCTAATCACCCATGGGTTTTGAAACATAATCTGCACGTTTGCGCCAAATAGCCCGGCAATCACGCCGGCAACTGCGTAGGTTGCTGCCATTGCTAATACATAAATCAAAGACAACATAAACGCTTTGCGTGTATCTATTTTTTCTCCTTGCCCTACGACAAGGCTGGAAAGAATCGGAATCATTGGAAAAACACACGGCGTGAGTGCCAACAGTAGCCCGAAGCCAAAAAAGGTCAGGATTGTCCAGAAAAAACCATCATCGCCTAATGAACTTACAATGCGGTCTTGCTCTGAAACAACAACGGGAGCGATTGTTTCTCCCACGCTCTGCTTTGCCGAAAGTGGTGCACTTCCATCTGCGCCACCTGCAGAGAGCACCATCGGTATGGACTCTGTTTGCGGTGGATAACAAAAACCACTATCCGCACAGCCCTGTGATTTTACTTCGAGTGTAAATTCAGTGGCTTGATTGTTACTACGAGAGATCGTTAGATTAACAACCGCTTGCCCGTAATAGACCTCCATGAGTCCAAAATATTCATCATGCTTCTCTTTGCCAGGCTTAGGAAAAGTCACCTGAGTGATTTCAATCCCCTCAGCATCTTTGATTTTGAACTTGAATTTACCCTTGTAGAGGTAATAACCTTCTGCAATATCCCACTTGGCACGGAGTGTATTGTCATCCACCACATCAGCCGTAAAAATAAATACTTGCTCAGGCCGCAATGGCTCTTCAAAAACAGCGCCCGCAATATTGGAAAACAGCAGCAATAATAAAGCGTAAAAGTAAACCCGTGATTGTTTAAAATTCATATAAGCTCTTACCAAAGTAAAGAAAGTATCTAAATTGCCTCATGATAGTGACAGCAATCACTCGAGGGAGTTCGCTTAAAACCAATACCATAAACTTTCTGGTATTCTACCGATATATAACAACTATCGGGAATTCAATCATGAAAATACTGTTTTTACTGTTTTTAATTATCCCCATTATTGAAATTTACCTGCTCATTCAGGTCGGCAGCATCATCGGTGCGTTTTATACTATTTTATTAATTATCCTAACGGCCATTGTCGGTGCATTTTTGCTACGCGCTCAGGGCATTGCAACGCTACGGCGCGTTCAAGAGAATGTCGCCAAAGGAAAAGTTCCCGCCATGGAGATGCTTGAAGGTCTCATGTTACTTGTCGGCGGAGCACTGTTACTCACCCCCGGTTTTTTTACCGATGCACTAGGCTTTGTTTGCTTGATTCCCACGCTGCGTCGCGCCGTGATTCGTCTGTTTTTACTTCAAAAAATAGGTCGTATGCAAGGG
>CAYXVC010000084.1:6408-9803 GCA_964468225.1 uncultured Gammaproteobacteria bacterium | reverse complement strand
AAAACAACCCTGATTCTTTTTTGAGAAAAAATTTTCCACTGCCGACCATCATAAACCCGATTATCGTCACTCACAGCCTCTTTGCCTTGTGCTTGTCTGGCAAAGTATGAAACGTATAGAGCAACCTGCTGATCAAATTTATTTTTATAACCCTTTGAGAAAGTGACATCTCCTTGCTGAATAACAGGTTGCCAGGTTTCATTCCTATCTTCAGGCATTTCACTCCAACCTGAAGAGGGTGCAGGAAGTTCTATATCACTCAAGGAATTGCTCTTGGGCTGTATCATGCCCGAATAAGCAAATACAACAGGGCCAATCGCAACAACAACAAATAACAAGGGTAAAACAAACATGTTGGGAACTTTTATCGGCGATAATTTTCGACTCTGTTTTAAAAAAGCCTTACGCTGTGGC
The DNA here is from genome assembly GCA_964468225.1 of uncultured Gammaproteobacteria bacterium. Classification (GTDB taxonomy): domain Bacteria; phylum Pseudomonadota; class Gammaproteobacteria; order JAADGQ01; family JAADGQ01; genus S141-38. The sequence continues at coordinate 9,389 of CAYXVC010000084.1, read as the reverse complement.
GATACATAGTTATAAAAACGATCAGGAAATAGTCGATTAGTCACAAACAAATAGGCAAAAAATCCCGTCATAAAAAGCACCCACCCCAGAGAAACATGCTCTACAGTGATAAAATAGTGCTGCATGGCAGTTTTTTGCCCCATCCAGATAATAATGTAAACCCGCAGTATGTTTGCAACAAAAGCAATTAAGGCAATACAAACTATATTAATCAACCACGCAACCGGCACCATTTTGTTAAACCATGACATTAAAACAGCCAATGTCACACCGACTACAAACTGATTCAAACCACTACACCCCGGCGCAACTTCAAATACTCCAGCGGGAATCGTAATCAAAAAACCGTCTAGAAAAGCGGGCAAACCTGTTAAATTAAGCAGCGTATCGACTGCCAGAGCGGTTCCGATTTGAAGTAAACTCCCAACACCTCCAAAAACAGGCATCACTAAAAAAAGCAATAGGAGAGGAACAAGAAAAAAAGAGGTACTCTTCCAACCCAACACGCCATATAAAATAGAGCCAATCAGCATCAAAAAACTCAATAGCTGAACAATTTGAACATGCCCAAGCTTTGCCAAAAGCCATAAAAAAGAGGCCAGCAAGACCAGCAAGGCACCAATTAAACTAGGCTGAAAAATAATTTTGTTACCAAGACTTCGCCACTGCTGCACAAATACAAAAAAAGCGATGCCCAGCATAAAAAAGCCATGTGAATAAGGGGTATCCAGAGTCATCGCCCACGTTTCCTGCAACGGGCTTAACGTTGACCAATAAAGCCAGACCGCCCATATAACAAGTAAAAATATTATATTAATGGGCTTTAATAATGTATTGACTATGTCTTCTTTCATTAACAACAAAAACTAAATATTTAAAGTAGAGTGTTTATAACTTTTTATTCCGGCATGGAAACTTGAACACAATCACTCTTTCAATGAAAACTTATCCATCAATGTGTACAGTGTTGGGCGACTAACACCTAACATCTCCGCAGCCTGAGAAATATTATCCCGACATAACCCTAGCACTCGAAGCACTGCCTGACGTTCTGCATTATCACGAACCTCTCGCAAATTAAAAGGAGCCGGACTTGCCTCAAGAGACAACTCAAGATCCTCAGCAGTAACCTGATGGCCCTCGGACATGATCACCGCACGCTTTACACGATTTTCTAATTCACGCACATTACCCGGCCAGCTGTAGGCTTCAATGGCTGCCAAAGCATCCTGACTAAAACCGCGCAGTTTCCGGCTGTATTGCGTACTAAACTTTTCAAGAATAGTGAGAGCAATAAGAACTGCATCACCTTGCCGCTCTTTGAGAGGAGGTATATCTATAGTCACCTCACTGATACGGTAATACAAATCTTCTCGAAATGTCTCTTTTTCAATCATGGACACAATATTTTGATGTGTAGCGCACACAACGCGCACATCAACAGCTATTTCAGAGTGTCCTCCCAAGCGTTCCACGACACGCTCTTGTAAAAAACGTAATAGTTTGGCCTGCAATGGCAGCGGCAAATCACCGACCTCATCCAGAAACAGTGTACCACCATTGGCATGCTCAATTTTCCCTATGGTCTGTTTTGTTGCACCAGTGAAAGCACCTTTTTCATAGCCAAACAGCTCACTTTCAAGCAAGGCATCTGGAATTGCTGCACAATTAATCGTCACAAACCTGTTTTCAGAGCGTTGACTCAAATCATGCAGTGCACGCGCTATTAACTCCTTTCCCGTACCGCTGGCACCAAGAATTAGCGTTGTAATATCACAAGGTGCGATTTTTTCAACCGTATGACATACTTTAAGCATTTGAGGGCTGTTAGATATCACGTTGTGTAACGCCCCCCTTTTCTGCATTAACTGGCGATTTTCCTGCTCCAATTCATAGAGCTGATGGGCTCGCTCCACAATCAGGGAAAGCACTTCAGAATCAATCGGTTTCTGGTAAAAATCATAAGCCCCCATACCAATGGCACGCACGGCGTTGTCCCGCTCTTCGTTACCTGTCACCATAATGATTTTTGTATCAGGCGCTAAAGCCAACATCTGCTCCAGCGTTGCAAAACCTTCAGTTGAGCCACCCGCATCAGGTGGCAACCCTAAATCCAAAGTCACCACTTGCGGCTCATAACGCCGCAAACATGCCAGCGCTTCCTCTCGCTTACCCGCAATTTGCACGTCAAAACCATCGAAACACCAGCGCAATTGACTTTGCAAGCCAAGGTCGTCCTCTACAATAAGCAACTGTTTTTTATTTTTTTTCAAAAGAATCTCTCATATATACCGGCAACTGAATGGAGAAGATCGTACCACGACCTAATGTGCTCATAACATCAATTTCACCACCCAATTCTTGAATGTAAACACGGCTCTCATACACACCAATTCCCATACCAGTTCCACCCTTGGTTGAATCAAAGGGGCGAAACAACCGGTTTCGTACAAACAGCGCATCCATACCCGAACCATCATCCTCAATTTCAATCACCGCCATACCATTTTTTTGGTCTAATCGAATATCAACACTTCCATCGTCAGGAGTCGCTTCCTGAGCATTTTGAACCAGATGTTCAAACACTGAAATCAATCGATCACTATCCGCCTGCACTATCAGCTCATTCACATTTTCATGGCTATGGAGTACTGGAATGGGCTTACCCTCCCCCCTTAACACAACAACTTTTAGCAACAAACCATGCAATGAAACTTTTTCAAACAGACTGTTATCTGTCTGAATATAACCAGGCTTTAACTGTTTTAACAATTTATTCATTTTAACTACAGAATGATCAACTGTTTGAATGGCATCATCCACAAATGCAGGGTTACCTTTATGTTTTTCAGCATTTGTGACAACTAATGACAGCTGGGCAATAACATTTTTCAAATCGTGCATGACAAAAGTCGAAAGTTGATTAAATGCCTCAAACTGTCGCGCATCAATCAACGCCCTGTTCGCCTCATCTAACGCCA